>PHCL01000158.1 GCA_002842195.1 Betaproteobacteria bacterium HGW-Betaproteobacteria-20
ACCTATGTTTTAGATTTAGGCGCAAACGCCGACAGTACACCTGAACAATTGTTGCAGTTTGCAGTAATGGGCAGCATGCTGGTGGCTAGCGTGGAGCATAAAGAGCGGCCAACAGTTGGCCTGCTGAATATTGGCAGTGAAGACATTAAAGGCAATGAAGTGGTTAAGCAGGCCGCAGAGTTATTGCGTGCGAGTCATTTAAATTTTTATGGCAATATCGAAGGTAATGACATATTTAAAGGCACGACAGATTTAGTGGTGTGTGATGGCTTTGTCGGCAACGTTGCATTGAAGGCGTCTGAGGGTGTGGCGCAGATGATGGGACGTTTTTTAATGCAAGAATTCAAGCGTAATTGGCTTACCAAGCTAATGGGACTTGTCAGCTTGCCCGTACTAAAAGCCTTCAAAAAACGCTTGGACCCCCGTGAATACAATGGAGCTAGCTTTTTGGGCTTGCGTGGCATTGTGGTAAAAAGCCACGGTGGAGCTGATAGCCTGGCGTTTCTAACGGCTATTCACACTGCGGTAGAAGAAGCGCGTAGCGGCGTACTGCGCCGTATTACTGAACAGTTGGAAATTGAACATATACAAACGCAACCAGTGGTTACTGCCAATATAAACAACCCTAGCTCGGATAAAGAATGACCCATTCACGTAACTTTAATTCTAGAATAACTGGAACGGGGAGTTATCTCCCTAAAAAAATACTCACCAATGCAGACTTAGAGCACATGGTAGATACCACTGATGAGTGGATTTTTACACGTACAGGTATTCGTGAACGTCATATTGTTGCTGACGATGAGTTTACCAGTGATTTGGCTTTGCATGCGGCGCGCAACGCCATTGAGTCTGCAGGAATTGATGCAAATGATATAGATTTAATTATAGTTGCTACCACTACGCCGGATAAAGTATTTCCGAGTACAGCTGTGATTTTGCAGCGTAAACTAGGTATTGCGGGCTGCCCGGCATTTGATATTCAAGCAGTTTGTAGTGGTTTTGTGTACGGGCTTGCAACAGCAGATAATTTTATTAAGTCGGGTGCCGCTAAGTGTGTGCTAGTGATAGGCGCCGAGGCATTTTCACGCATTGTAGACTGGTCCGATCGCGGTAATTGCATTTTGTGGGGTGATGGCGCTGGTGCAGTGATTCTGCAAGCGAGTGAGGAGCAAGGCATCATTTCCACACATTTACATGCCGATGGCGACTATGAAAAAATGCTGCATGTACCACGTAACGGTGATGGTAAAGATACGGTGGTGATGGAGGGCAACGCCGTGTTTAAGGTGGCGGTCAATACCCTGGATGCTATAGTGGACGAAACACTGACTGCCAATGGGCTGCAGAAGTCAGATATTGATTGGTTGGTGCCACATCAGGCGAATATCCGTATATTGCAGGCAACCGCTAAAAAGTTGGATATGAGCATGGATCACGTGGTGGTGACGGTTGATAAACATGGCAATACATCTGCCGCTTCTATTCCGCTGGCGCTTGATGTCGCCGTGCGAGATGGGCGTATTAAGCGCGGTGAAATTATTCTCATGGAAGCCTTTGGTGGTGGCTTTACCTGGGGTTCTGCGTTAATAAAATATTAGTGATTTCAATAGATTAAAGTAATAACTTAAAGTAGGTTAATAATGAGTAAATTAGCGTTATTTTTTCCAGGTCAAGGTTCTCAATCAATCGGCATGATGGCTGGTTTTGGCGGCAATGCTATTATCAAGAATACATTTATTGAAGCCTCAGATATTTTAGGTGTAGATTTTTGGGCGATGGTAACCGAGCCTAATGAGTTGCTGAATTTAACCCAGCACACACAACCGCTTATGCTTACCGCTGGTGTTGCCACGGCTCGCGCCTATGTGGGGGCAGATGGCGCGCAACCGCAGGTGTTAGCCGGTCATAGCCTGGGTGAATATTCTGCCTTAGTGGCAGCCAGCGCTTTAACTTTTGCAGATGCGTTACCGCTGGTGAAATATCGTGCAGAAGTCATGCAAAATGCTGTGCCTGAAGGTGTAGGTGCAATGGCTGCGATATTAGGTTTAGACGACGATGCTGTGCGCGTCGTATGTGCGGAAGCAGCGCAAGGTGAAGTGCTTGAGGCCGTTAACTATAATTCGCTTGGACAAGTCGTCATTGCAGGCAATAAAGCCGCCGTTGAGCGTGGTATGGAGCTAGCAAAAGCCAAAGGTGCTAAACGTGCGGTAGCATTAGCTGTTAGCGTACCTTCGCACTGTGCCTTAATGAAGCCAGCTGCCGCACAATTAGCAGAATATTTGAAAAATGTGAAGATTAATACACCGCAAATTTCAGTCATTCATAATGCTGACGTTGTCAGCTATGACGATGCTGATAGAATTAAAGATGCGCTGGTGCGACAGTTACATAGTCCTGTGCGCTGGGTTGAAACTGTGCAGGCTATTTATGCACAAGGCATTACACATGTCGCAGAGTGTGGACCGGGTAAGGTGTTGGCCAGCTTAACTAAGCGTATTGTGGCTGAGTTGCCTTGTGTCGCGTTGACCAGTAGTGAAGCATTACTTGAACTGAAAAGCATGTAGTAAATTATTTTATAAAACTTTATTAAAATATATTTTAATATATTCAGGGGGTTACTATGTTAACTGGACAAATTGCTTTAATTACAGGAGCAAGCCGTGGCATTGGTGCTGCCATTGCTCTTGAGCTTGGTAAACAAGGTGCTACGGTAATTGGTACGGCAACATCTAGTGGTGGCGCGGCATCCATCAGTGCTACTTTTGCAAGTGCAAATATCAAAGGCGAGGGGATGGCCTTAAATGTTAATGATGCCGCTCAAATTACCTCAACCTTAAAATCTATCAGCGAAAAGTATGGTGATGTGAGCATTCTGGTAAACAATGCCGGCATCACTAAAGATACCTTGCTGATGCGTATGAGTGATGAAGATTGGGATGCTGTGATTGGCACCAATTTAACTTCTGTATTCCGTATGAGCCAGGCTGTGCTGCGCCCGATGATGAAGGCACGTACGGGACGTATTATCAGTATTTCATCGGTCGTCGGCCACATGGGCAATGCCGGGCAAACTAACTATGCTGCTGCAAAAGCCGGCATGACAGGTTTTACAAAGTCGCTGGCAGCGGAAGTTGGTAGCCGTGGCATTACGGTCAATTGTGTGGCGCCGGGCTTTATCGATACGGATATGACTGCGGAATTGTCTGAAGAAATTACCAACAAAATGCTGGCGCGCATTCCGGCAGGCAGATTAGGTAATGTGAAGGAAATCGCGGCTACTGTGGCATTTCTGGCATCATCCGGAGCGGCTTATATCACCGGTGAAACGATACATGTGAATGGTGGCATGTTAATGGTGTAAAATTTTTATGTATTCTTCCTGAGTTTTGGTAGAATGCTGACTTAGCTATTTCGTAAATTAAGCTATTTTTTATTAAAGGGGTATTTAGATGTCTGACATCGAACAACGCGTTAAAAAAATTGTTACAGAACAACTTGGTGCAAAAGAAGAAGATGTTAAAAATGCATCATCTTTTGTAGATGATTTAGGTGCGGACTCACTCGACACAGTTGAGCTGGTAATGGCGCTAGAGGAAGAATTTGACTGTGAGATTCCTGATGAAGAAGCAGAAAAAATCACAACGGTTCAATTAGCAATTGATTACATCAATACTCATCTCAAATAAAACCTAAGTTAAGGGTGCAAGTGTGATTGATTAGCCTTGTACACTTTTTACTTTGGCTTCAAACCCAGAAATCATTTAACAGTTTTTAGTAAAAGGTTTCTGGGTTAATAATATCTAAGAGATTTTTTATGTCCAAACGCAGAGTTGTCGTCACTGGTCTTGGTGTAGTTTCACCTGTTGGTATTGGTGTTAAAGCTACATGGGACAACATACTTGCTGGTAAATCCGGCATTAGCCAAATCACTAAATACGATACCAGCGCTTTCTCTACAACCATTGCCGGGGAAGTTAAGGGTTTTAATCCTGAAGACTTTATTTCAGCTAAAGACGCCAGGCGGATGGATGCGTTTATTCAATATGGGCTTGCTGCCGGTATTGAGGCAATCAAAGATTCCGGGCTTGAAGTGACCGAACAAAATGCAGAGCGCATCGGCGTTTCTATCGGCGCTGGCATTGGCGGCATGCAATTGATTGAGGATACCGATATTCTTTATCAAGAATCTGGCCCACGTAAAATTTCGCCATTTTTTATTCCTGGCACCATCATCAACATGATTTCA
>PHCL01000159.1 GCA_002842195.1 Betaproteobacteria bacterium HGW-Betaproteobacteria-20
CTGACAATAATATTAAAAACATAATGAAGTTGATAACTGTGTGTTATTTTTAAACGCCCTGCTTAAGAGGCATAATCTATGAATTGCAGTTGCGATACAACTACTTAATAACGCAAATACAACAATTCAACAAAAATACAACAAATTGCCAGGCAAGAATATGGTGCATATGCATTTATTTTGCACTTAAAATGCGCATAATGTTTGGAAACAAGGCATTCCTGTCAGTTATCGTACATAAAAATTTCTCAACATACTTTAGTAATAACCGCAGTAGTAATAACCACTGTAGTAATAACCACAGTTGTGGCAATTTTATTGGTAAGAAGTAAGTGTTTTTTAAGATATTTTTGATAGGAAAATACTACGAAATATTCACGAGAGAAAAATACTGCCCTGTGAGCCTTTATTTGAAAGGCTCACAGGGCATCACTTAGGAAGACAGTCTGAATTTAACAAAAAACCTATTTTATTGTGCCTATTTCTTGCACCTGTTAATTGCACCTGTTAAATAGTGTCTATTTAACAGGTCGCGTGAATCGCGTGTTTAGTATATGCGTTTTGAATATTAAGCATGATGTTAACTTTGGCTGAATAAATAGAAAAGGGCTTCCAATCTAGGAAGCCCTTTATATTTGGTGCGAAAGGAGAGACTCGAACTCTCACGCCTTACGGCGCTGGTACCTAAAACCAGTGCGTCTACCAATTCCGCCACTCTCGCAGGTAGTTACGGCTTTAAATATAGCCGTTTCAAACAAGCCGGCATTATATATCAAGTGCAGACGCTAAGAACACATAAAAAGCAAAAATCTTATATTTTTTTATCTCCAGTCTATTTCCGGTTGGCTTGTGCTGGATTTTCTAGCAATTTTACTGATGGTTGTGCGAGAATGATGCTTAAAATATACCACTAACATTATTACAAATTAATTAAAGTTGAAAATTATGCAAAACACTATCAATCAAAATGACATCAATATGCTACGCGCCGAACTCGAGCTTTTAATGCGTGAGCGCCAATGTTTATTAAAAGTGACAGGCGCCGCAGCTGGCTTGATTGCAGAAATGAATAGTCACGATTTACCTCTCACGACAGTAGAAGCCGCTGATTTATTAGCGACTACCATCAATGGGTTAAGTGAAGAAACCTTGCAGGATGCGCTGAGTTCTGTACATGCAGAAATCGTTGATTAGATTCAACAGCGATTCCGCGTCATATCACCAATAACTAATCCAATACTGTTTTGATTAAGCGTATTAAATCTGCTGAATTATGCCTCAGCACTGTACCTAAGCTCATTAAATTAGTGATTATTGTTACATCATTAACAGCATGCAGCTTTCAACAGTACACGTCAAAACCGCTGGATCCTACCGGAAATACTGCCGTTTTTGAAAGTAAAAGCCATACTGATACGCAGTTTCAACAATTTTTACTTAATAATGGCTATTCGGCAGATCAGTTACCCTTACAGCAATGGGATTTGGATGCACTGACTTATTGTGCGTTATTTTTCCATCCCAGTTTAAATGTTGCGCGTGCGCAATGGCGCGCGGCTGAAACTGCTGAACTTACAGCAGCAACGAAAGCCCCACCTAATATCAGTAGTCATCTGTCTCGTAGCGATGATCCAGATCCGGTTAAAAAACCTTTTGCGTTTGGCTTGAGCATTGATATTCCGATTGAAACCGCGAATAAGCGTGATATCCGCATTGAAAATGCGCGTCATTTATCGACGGCCGCTAAATTGGAAATTGCACAGACTGCCTGGTGGCTGCGCAACAATGTTGCTCAGGCATTGACTGAATATCAGTTTAATCAGCAGCAAATCAGCTTGTTGACCGAAGAAGAAGCACTCCGCCAGCAAGTGGTAGATATCTATGAGAAGCGTTTGGGTCTGGGCGCAGCCTCAAATGTTGAATTAAGTACGGTCAAGCTACAGATGCAATCAAGTGCCGCTGCGCTAAATATGGCCAGGCAAAACAAGCATGTACTACTGGCAAAGTTAGCGTCTAATTTAGGTTTGCCATTCACTAAGGTTGAGGCAATGTCGCTAGTGGGCAATGCCGAAGAGCGGAAAACTGCAGCCATTCCAGCGGCAGACTTGCAGTCGGCCGCCCTGCTCAACCGTTTAGATATTCGCATTGCATTAGAACGCTATGCCGCAGCTGAAGCCAAATTAAAATTAGAAATTGCAAAGCAGTATCCAGACCTTGTGTTTAGCCCAGGCTATGCTTTTGAGTTTGGTGATAACATTTGGTCGATTGGGCTTTCCGGCTTGTTAACATTACTAAACAAAAACAAAGTCGCTATTGCAGAAGCAACACAACTGCGCGAGGTAGAAGCCGCGCAATTCGAGGCTTTACAGAATAAAGTGATATTGGATGCAAATGTTGCTAATACCGAGGTACTGTTGGCTAAGCAAACGCTGGATAATCAACAACAATTGCTCATGCAGCAACAAAATAAACTACAGCGTATGGCACACCAACTGGCTGCCGGTGAAATTGACAGGCTAGCATTAACTTACGCTAAACTAGAAAATATTGCCGCAGAAAAAAATGTTGCCTCAGCGCATTTTCAGCTCAATAAATCCTTAGACCAGTTAGAAAATACCTTACAAAAACCACTTGCGGGTGCTGGAGTGAAAAATGAACCGTAAAGCAACTTTTATCATCGCCTTACAAGCGCTTTTAATCATCCTCCTGTTTTGGTTACTGGTGTTTTATGGAAAAGACGAGTATGAAGCCGCCTCATCTGAAGCTGAAGAAGAAGTTGAAACACGCTCATTAATCGCTTCTCATGAAGACGGCAGCCAAGGAGCAGCAACGCTTATATTATCAGCCGCTTCGCAGCAGCAAAGCGGCATAATCACCGCCAACTTGCAGGCAACGACGCATCAATCTGCAACATCGTCATTCGGTACAGTCGAAGCGATTGATGGCTTGCTGGATTTGCGCACACGTTACTTGTCTGCGCTTGCAGAGGGCAATGTAATTCGCACCACCATTACCAGCTCAGAACAAAATCTAAATCGCCTGCGATTACTTAATCAGGACGATAAAAATGTATCTGACCGCGTTGTGCAAGAAGCCGAAGCTACACTAAATAACGACAAAGCCAGGTTGGCTGCGGCAAATACTCTGGCTAATAACATACGTGACAGCATGCGCCAGCAATGGGGTACGACGTTGGCAAACTGGGCAACACAGACCTCCGCAAACGATGCGTTTCAACAACTATTGCAATATCGCAAGGTATTAGTGAAAGTCACCCTGCCTTTTGATGCTGCGCCTAACAAAAACACGCCTTTATTGGTCACGGCGATGGGCGCGCAAGGACAAGCCATTAAAGCGCAACTGATTTCAGAGGCGCCACAATCTGATAGCACAATTCAAGGTAAAACCTATTTCTACCAGGCGCCCGCCAGCAATCTGCGCGTTGGCATGCGCGTGACTGCCAGCCTGGATGCAAAAGGCAAAGCCGTTACTGGCGTGATTGTGCCGCATGAAGCGGTAGTATGGTACGCCAATCAGGCATGGGTATACCAAAAAGTAAAAGCTGAAGAAGATGACTCGGATAAATTTATCCGCCGTCTCATAAGCACTGAAATTGAAATTGAAAATGTTCAACCCAATGGCTGGTTTAACGCAACCGGGTTCACCACGAAAGATGAACTGGTGATTAGCGGCGCACAGCTGCTGTTATCAGAAGAGTTGAAATATCAGATTAAGAACGAAAACGAGGACTAAGCTAAACAATGATGTCCGCAATCGTCCGCTTTTCCATTCGTTTTCACGGCGTGATTATTGGCTTGGCCTGCCTGCTGATTGTCTACGGATTATATGGCCTGTCGCGTGCCAATTTAGATGTATTTCCAGAATTCTCTCCTACACAGGTCGTGATTCAAACAGAATCACCTGGCTTATCTGCAAGTCTGGTCGAACAACTCGTTACCCAACCCATTGAAACCACCATTTCTGGCACAGTGGGCGTGGAATCCATGCGTTCCCAGTCTATTCCCGGATTATCTATCGTTACGATTATTTTTGACGAAAGCACAGACATCTATCGAAATAGACAGGTTGTTGCCGAGCGCTTAGCCACACTTGCCAACCAATTACCCAAAAATATTGTGCCGAATATTACGCCACTGGCATCAAGCGCCAGCACGGTACTAGGCATGGGCATCACCTCAGATAAACGTTCGTTGATGGAACTGCGTACACTG
>PHCL01000160.1 GCA_002842195.1 Betaproteobacteria bacterium HGW-Betaproteobacteria-20
TGATTGCCTTTATAGGGTTTGTAGTTGGCTGGGCGCGTTACAATTTTAGGGTCAACATGTTTTGCGGCACCGCATGGGTTAGCTGCACATGGATTAGCCGCACAAGGGTTTTTCCCAGCACATGGATTTTTAGCTGCACATGGGTTTCTTCCAGCACATGGATTAGCCGCACAAGGGTTTCTTGCTGCGCATGGATTTTTAGCTGCGCATGGATTTGCTGCAACATTAGTACGCGCGCGTGGTGAACACGGGCTACAAGGTGCCGCCCATGCAGCTATAGATATTCCTAGAGATGCGGATAGCAAGCCACTAGATAACAGTGCCGTTGCAGATTTTTTCATTGTAAACTGACGCATGATTTCGCTCCTTTATTTGAGTAAATTTGGTGTAACAGCATAAAGCTGTTTGCATTAGACGCCCTGGGTATGAAGTTCTTACAAGCAATCGATTAAAATTTTTATTTACTTCGAGGACGGCTTAAATTTTATACCCGGACAAACAGATTAGATGTAATAAAATTATTTCCTATTCGACCGGCGCTAATGGCAAGATGAGCGTTCTCGTATACTTTTTGTATTGCTGTTATTAAACATACGTTTTAAATGATTGGCGAAAATAGCATGAATATACAATCAGGGAGCATGAAGCCGATTAAACTTATAGGCATCAGGGCTTGTGTTTTTGATGCCTACGGCACGCTTTTTGATGTAAGTAGCGTTGCACGTGGCGCTCAAGCTGAAATTGGTGAGCAGTGGCAGTCCCTGTCAGATTTATGGCGTTCCAAGCAGCTTCAGTACACTTGGTTGCGGGGATTGAGTGGCCAATATGCTGATTTCTGGCAGGTAACCGGCGATGCTCTGGATTATGCTATGTTGAGCTTGAGGCTTGAAGATCGAGAATTGCGAGAAAAATTGATGCGCTTGTATCTCAGATTAAGTGCTTACCCTGAAGTACCAGAGGTCTTGCAAGATCTAAAAGATGGTGGCATGCCACTTGCCATCCTATCAAATGGCACCCCCAACATGCTGAAATCTGTAGCGTCGAATTCTGGCATTATTGATTTATTCGACGAAATTTTATCGGCCGATGAAATAAAGACTTACAAGCCGCATCCCTCGGTTTACCAGTTGGCCTCGAATCGTCTGCATGTGGAGTCAGAAAATATTTGTTTTATTTCGTCAAATGCCTGGGACGCATACTCGGCTAAGGCGTTTGGATTTCAAGTTTTATGGTGCAATCGATTTAAACAGGCGCCCGAGAATATTCCAGCAAGCCCAAATGCAGAAATCAATGATCTTTTCTGCCTGCCAAATGTGATATTGACACGATGAATATATTGGTAATTTGATAAAATCTACAGGGCAGCTATTTTAGCCGCAACACTTAAAGGCATGTTCGAGCATATCTCGGAATTGCACGCGCTATAAATTTCATGCATAGTATGATGCGCTTAGCCTCTTATAATTTCAGGGTACATAACTCAAAGTAAAAAATAAATGATAGAAACCGACCGCCTGATTGCACCAGAAACTGAAAGCCCGCGTGAAGAAGCCTTAGAACGGGCACTGCGCCCAAAGCTCTTAGATGAGTATGTAGGTCAGGAAAAAGCACGCGGGCAATTGGAAATCTTTATTAATGCCGCGCGGGGTCGTAGTGAGCCGCTGGATCACGTGCTGTTATTTGGTCCGCCTGGCTTAGGAAAAACGACATTAGCGCATATTATCGCCAAAGAGATGGGCGTGAATATGCGCCAAACTTCAGGGCCGGTGTTGGAGCGTGCAGGAGATTTGGCAGCGTTGCTGACTAATTTAGAGCCTAACGATGTGCTTTTTATTGACGAAATTCATCGCCTTTCTCCGGTAGTTGAAGAAATTTTGTATCCGGCGATGGAAGATTATCGGCTGGATATTATGATAGGCGAAGGGCCTGCTGCACGAAGCGTGCGTCTGGATTTGCCGCCATTTACACTAATAGGCGCAACTACTCGCGCCGGTATGCTTACAAACCCGTTGCGGGACCGCTTCGGTATTGTGTCACGTCTGGAGTTTTACACATCAGCAGAGTTGGCGCGTATTGTACATCGAAGTGCTGGCTTGCTGGAGGTAGGGATTACCGATTCAGGTGCCATGGAAATTGCCAATCGTTCACGTGGTACACCGAGAATATCTAATCGGTTGTTACGCCGCGTGCGCGATTACGCACAAGTTAAGTCAGACGGTATGGTAAGTTCAGAAATCGCCGATGCCGCCCTTAAGATGCTGGATGTTGATTGTTTGGGTTTTGACGTAATGGATAGAAAGTTACTGCAAGCGGTGCTGGAAAAATTCGGCGGCGGCCCTGTCGGCCTGGACAATTTGGCCGCCGCCATTGGTGAAGAACGCGACACAATTGAAGATGTATTAGAACCCTACTTAATTCAGCAGGGCTACTTAATGCGTACTCCGCGTGGTCGTGTGGCGACCAGTTTAGCCTACCAGCATTTTGGTTTGCCAGTACCCAAACGCTTAAATAGTGAGGCATGGCAAGAGTGAATCAATCTGTATCAAATTTTAAACAATTCGGCTGGCCAGTCCGCGTGTATTACGAAGACACTGATGCCGGCGGGGGAGTTTACCACTCAAATTATTTGAACTTTATGGAGCGTGCGCGTACTGAATGGTTGCGCAGCTTTGGCTTTGAGCAAACTGTGGTAAAAGATGAATTAGGGGTGATTATTGTCATCCATAGTATTTCAATTGCCTTTAAAAGACCTGCGCGATTCAATGATGCGCTAGAAGTGAATTGCAGGCTTGTCAATGTTGGAGGCAGTAGCATCGAGATGCTGCAAACCATTACGTGTGACGGTGTGTTGCTGATAGAAGCACAAGTAAAAGCGGTATTTGTGAATGCGGTGAGTTTTAAGCCGGTATCTATCCCCCTCCCAATTAAACAAGCCATGATGCAATTTGATGGTTAAAATGTGGTCATTTCAAAATGAAGAATAAGCTAATGGAGCTATTATGAATGTAAGTGTTGCCAATGACATGTCGATTTTTTCGCTAGTAGCGGGTGCCAGTTTGCCTGTGCAAGCAGTGTTGGTGGTGTTAATCATCACATCATTATTTTCCTGGTGGTATATCTTTATTAAATTAGCCACCATCAAACGCGCCGAAGCTAATGCAGAAGACTTTGAAAAAGCGTTTTGGTCAGGCGGTGATTTAAATAAGCTGTTTGAAGGAATTAGCGCCGGTCGCCGTAAACCACAAGGCATGGCCAGCATCTTTGAAGCAGGTTTTAAAGAATATGCGCGGCATAGGCAACAAGTGCGTACGGACACTAAAATGGATGTGAGCGATGTCATGGAAGGCGCTCGCCGTGCCATGCGTGCTACCTATAATCGCGAGATGGATGATCTGGATTCACATTTACCATTTTTAGCCTCGGTTGGTTCAGTAAGTCCATATATTGGTTTGTTCGGTACTGTATGGGGAATTATGAACGCGTTTAGAGGCTTATCAAACGTGGCGCAAGCCACACTTAACCAAGTGGCACCAGGTATTGCCGAGGCGCTAGTGGCAACGGCCATTGGTTTGTTTGCAGCTATTCCTGCGGTAATTGCATACAATCGGTTTGCCAGTGCGGCAGACAGGCTTTCGGTGCGTTATGAAAGCTTTATGGAAGAGTTTACCAATATTTTGCAACGTAAATCATAAAGGCAGAATGTGATGTCACGCACTCGTAAACGCCGCATGATGAACCAAATCAATGTTGTTCCTTATATTGATGTTACTTTGGTACTGCTGGTTATTTTTATGGTGACCGCCCCAATGACTAACCCTGGGGTGGTTGATCTACCCAAGGTTGGGCAAGGGTTAAAGCAACATCCAGTGCCGCCAGTAGTGCTCACGGTTAAGCTTAATCACACGATTGAGCTGGATAGCAAACCAATGACGCGTGATAAGTTATTGTTAGCTGTTCGCCAGGCGCTTACAAAATCACCGGAACGCGCGGTCGTCATCGCTGCTGACAAAAATGTGAAATACGATGATGTGATTGGTGTGATGGATTTACTTAAGCAAAACAAGGTTGATAAAGTAGGGCTTTTATTGGCGCCAGCTAAGTAAAGCCAGCACAATAAAATAAAATGATTAGAGCGTACGAAAAAGAAGTTTCCTGGAGGGCTGGAGGGCTGGCGATTGCCGTGCATGTGGCCCTGCTGGG
>PHCL01000161.1 GCA_002842195.1 Betaproteobacteria bacterium HGW-Betaproteobacteria-20
CCTCTCTAATAGAGGCTCGCAGGGCAGCACCATTGAAGCCATGTCTAATCTAATCATTTATACATCAATATATATGTGCTAAGGCACATTATTCTGAGTAAAACCTCGCTATAATTAGCACGTAAAAATTACTGAAAACAACCTATCTGTGCTTGATATTCGTTGGAAAGCTGGTTTATTTATTTGCGCACTTTGCGTAATCTGCGCATTTTTGTGGCTGATAAGCGACGCTACTACCGCTTTACTGGTGTTTTCCATCGGCCTTTTGCTTTATCTCATCAGCCATATTTGTTGGCTATACAGGCTGCAAATCTGGTTTAAAAAACCTGTTCTTAAAGAAATTCCTGAAGGCTCAGGCATGTGGGAGGACGTGTTTAACGCGCTGTTACAATACGAGCGCAATAATCAGCGCAACCAAACCCAATTAAATTCTGCTCTGGAACGCTTTAATCTGGCGACCAGCGCCATGCCGGATGGCCTGGTCATACTCAGCGCGAGTAATGAAATTGAATGGTGCACGCCCAATGCTGAACGCCAACTCGGGCTAAATCTAACGACCGATAAAAGCCTGCCTATCGTTAATTTAATTCGCGAAAGCCATTTTATTGCCTATTTGTACAACGGTGAATATGATGAGCCTTTCAAACTGAAATCCTGGCGAAATGCTGAAATGATTCTTGAAATCAAGCTGGTTCCGTTCGCCAATAATCTAAAGTTACTTCTATGCCGCGACATGACGCAACTGGAAAAAGTAGAGGTCATGCGCCGTGATTTTATTGCCAATGTTTCGCATGAATTGCGCACGCCGCTGACCGTGGTAGGAGGGTTTTTAGAAACCTTGACGGATATGGAAGGCGCGGTACCTGAAAACCTGAAGCACTATTTTGCCATGATGGAAGAGCAAACCATCCGCATGCGCCGTATTATTGAAGACCTGCTTACGCTTTCGACCATAGAAAGCAACTCCGAAATCCCCGATAACAACGTCATTGACATGCATAGTTTGCTGAAATCTGTGCAAAATGATGCACTGGGTTTAAGCCAGGGCTTAAATAAAACCAAGCACAAAATTCACCTCAATGTCGATGCCGCACTTAACCTGAACGGCGCACAGGAAGAGCTGCGCAGTGCATTTAGTAACTTGGTCAGCAACGCCATTCGCTATACGCCCAATGGCGGCGAGATATTTATCAGTTGGGCATTACGCGGCGACCAACCGGTGTTTTCAGTGCGCGATACCGGCATAGGCATAGAGCAAAAACATATCGACAGGCTCGCCGAGCGTTTTTATCGGGTGGACCGCAGTCGCAGTCGCGAAACCGGCGGCACGGGTCTGGGACTTTCCATCGTCAAACACATTTTAATCCGCCATCAGGCCAAGCTGGAAATCAGCAGTGAATTAGGCGTCGGCAGTACATTTAGCGCGGTGTTTCCTAAAGCGCGGATAGTGCGAAAACCAGCGCCACTTTGAAATGGTCAACCTAACCAAACCTATTGTCAGTGCAGTGCTATTAAGCCTGTTATCTGCCTGCGCGGTTACTTCAGCCGACACGGCAACACGGCCTGCCAAGGCCATTCCAGAACAGAGTGACCGCAGCACCATTAACCAGCTTGTCAAGGGTGACTTTGACCGCATGGCTGATGTGGAAATACGAGAAAACTCTGAAAGTCTGCGTTTGCTCATGCTTAAACTATATAAGCGCAACCCACATGAGCTACATAAAAGCACCTCTGATGTTGCGGAAAAAATGGTCAATTGGGTGTTTAACGGGGAAGCACAACATCACTACAAATTTCAAGCAATCAATAATTTGCAGGGTACTGAGGCGCTATTTCTGGCTTTTAACGCAGAATATACCGGCGACCGTGTGCTGCCTTTTATTGTCGGTTTACAAACCATGTTACTCAAAGCACATGGCGGTAAAACGGACTTTTACTTTAACGACAATATAGACCCGCAACACATATATAACGTAGCCAGAAATATCGAGATTGCAGCATGGAAACTGGCCAACGCGCGTGATGCAACGGGTAAACTTTATTTATTGAGCAATGAAATCAGCGAGACAGAGCGTAATTTATCATTTGAACGGGAGTTTGGAAAAATGATAGGCCGCACCGATTTATTTGCCGTAGGATTGGCTGAAAAATCACAGCGACTTATTTCGCGCGTGATACAGAACCTTGCAACGGCGCTGTTTTTACCATTTTAGTGCTGCTTTTTTTAGTGAACTCAATCAACACTAGCCATAAAAAAGGAGCCTTGGCTCCTTTTTTATGCACACAAATCTACTACCAAAGACCTTTGCAAAAGTCCGAACTACTCACCGCTCGCCCTGAGCTTGTCGAAGGGTGGCACATACAACCTATTGATTGCAAACAAAGTGCGCTTCGTCAAGCTCAGCACGAACGGGTAAAAATTGTGTAATTAAATACTTTTGCAAAGATCTTTACCAACTTAATTGGCAGCGGCACCCTTAGCCGCCTGCACAGCATCGACAACTGCATTTTTTGCTTCCTCTGCAGCCTCAGTCGTTGCCGCGGCAGCATCTTCCGCTGCTTCAACAGTGGTATCTTTCATTTCCGTGACTGCCTCTTTTGCCTTTTCAACAGATTCCGCTGCCGCGTCTTCCGCTTTTTTACTACACGCGGTAAACGCAACAGTAAGCGCTAAACTCAGTAATAGTGCTTTAAGTAATTTATTCATCTTGTATGTCCTTTAAAAAATATGTCCTTTAAAAAATTAACATCCACTTATTAATTAGCAGCCGGAGCAGGCTCAGCTACGTATATTTCTACACGACGATTTTTTGCCCGATTTGCCGTTGTGTCATTAGCGACTAAAGGCTCACGTGAACCACGTCCATCAATCGCAATACGATTAAATGCGACGCCTCTGGCGGTAAGATAATCACGCACACTCGCTGCACGATTCAACGATAACGGATTATTTACAGCATCACTGCCGGTACTATCGGTGTGGCCGATAATAGTTACGTTACTAGCCGGATTGCTCACTAACCCATTGGCAAAAGTATCCAATATCGACCTGAAATTCGGGCTGATATCGGCACGCCCCACAGCAAATGAAATATCACTCGGAATATCCAGTTTCAAGCGATTATCAGCAGTTTGTGTCACTGCAACACCTGTCCCAGCCGTCGCTTCTTCCATCTGCCTTTTTTGTTCTTCCTGGCGTTTAGACCAAACATTACCAGCCACTGCACCCGCAGCACCGCCAACAACGGCGCCAATTGCAGCACCCTTACCTTTGCCTGCAATCGCACCTACAACAGCACCCGCACCTGCACCGATAGCTGCGCCTTTTGCAGTACCTTTTTGAGTTTCCGTCATATTGGCACAACCGCCCAAAGAAAATGCAACCAGAATAGAACTTACAATAATTTTATTACGCATATCGACTCCCTTAACTGATGAAAATACTAATTTTAAGAATTATAAAAAGGTTGCTGAAAAATTTAATCGGAAATTCACGCATTGAAGCCAGTATAAACCAGCGACATAAATACGTACGTTGGTTAACGCACATAAGCGTGTTGAGTTTACCAACAAGTATTGATTGAAATGTAACTAAAAGGTAAAAATTGGTAACAAATTTAGTGGGTTTTACGCGCCGGCATTTACGACCAACCACACGCTAATGTGATAACGCCAAACCCATCTATAGCTTGTCCCATCAATAATGACAGTCACCTATTGTTTTTGGTAGGAGCGACGACCCGTCGCGATTGCACCATTGCTTCGCGAGCCAGTATTTGGCTTCCCCACATAATATATGAGCTAAAGCTCATTATTCTGAGTGAACGGGGTCGTCGCTCCTATCAACCAATTAGTTTGGCATATCACGACGTTACTTTTGGAATCAGCTATAACGGATTGCTTTTAAGTGCATTATCCACACAAAAATTACCCGAGAGAAAATTGATGCCCTGTAAGCCTTATAAATAAAGGCTTACAGGGCATCGAGTGGGAAGAAACGCTAAAAGTGAAGATTGTCATTCTGTACCAGTGCTTGGCATCGCCGCAGAATATATGCGCTATGGTTCGACAGGCTCACCAAACAAAGCGCATTATTCGTACGAGAAATGTAACGAAGAATCCAGAATATTTTGTAGCGGTCGCAGTGAGTTACGTCCAAAAATACTACAGCAACACCTT
>PHCL01000162.1 GCA_002842195.1 Betaproteobacteria bacterium HGW-Betaproteobacteria-20
GCCGCTAAACGCACCCGCTTTGCTGCCTATGCGGTAGGTGATGACAATGACCAGTTTAACCCGGAAGCAATGTCAAAATCGCTGCAAACTCTGCTTGAGCATAGCCATGCACAAGATGTTAAATTAGCTGAACTTACTATGCAATTACAAGCACTTAGCATGGATACAGAGAGTGATGCAGAAGTTGCCACCGCCTTTGATGTAAAATCCCCTGCAAAAAAATAAGTATTTATCCTGCCAAATAAGCGGGAACTTAAACCGCTAATAGTTGACCAAAGTTATCAAGTATTATAGAATCACTGATAATTACATAGGCGCTATTAAAGTTATGAAACTCACTACCAAAGGTCGTTTTGCCGTTACCGCAATGCTCGATATCGCTATGCATGAATCGAACACGCAGGATGCTCATGCTAAACCAGTCACACTGGCCGGTATTAGTGAGCGCCAAAGCATCTCTCTTTCTTATTTAGAACAGCTGTTTAGCCGTTTACGCCGTCAGGGTTTAGTGAGTAGTGTTCGTGGGCCTGGTGGTGGCTATAAGTTAGCTAAAAATTATGCGGATATTTCAGTGTCTGAAATAATCAATGCGGTAGATGAACAAATTGATGCTACCCAGTGCGGCGGCCATGAAAACTGTCGCCATGAAGGCCGTTGCATGACCCATGATTTATGGGCAACGCTGAATACAAAAATTCTGGATTATCTGGATGGCGTAAGCTTGGCAGATATGGTGTCCGCACAAAATAACGGTCAAAATATAGCGATAAAGCCGCGCACCGGTAATTCTGGCAAAATCAATCAAACACATGCGTCTGAGGCGCTAGGCGCTTAAAAAATGGCCAGCGTTTACTTTGATCATAATGCTACTACCGCGCTTGATAGCAACGTGTTGGAAGCTATATTGCCATGGCTGCGCGAACAAAGCGGCAACCCAACCAGCCGCCATGCTTATGGCAGGCACTCGCGCGATGCCGTTGAACACGCAAGAGCGCAAGTAGCGGAAGCTTGCGGGGCATATAGCTCGCAAGTAATTTTCACTTCATGCGGTACCGAAGCGAATAATTTTGCAGTAAAAGGCATGCTGAGCCATAGGCCCGCCGCACAGGTTTTAACCAGCGCAATTGAGCATCCGTGCATAACACGTCCGGCCTTGGCGATGCAGTCGCAGGGCTATATAAGCCGCCAAATTGCAGTGGATGCGAATGGAAAAGTGACATTAGAAGCATTGAAATCACAGCTTACAGCGCCTACCAGCCTGGTTTCTGTGATGCTAGCCAACAACGAAACCGGCGTAATACAAGAAATAGCCGAAATTGCTGAAATGGCACGCACGGCAGGGGCTTTTATGCATACCGATGCGGTGCAGGGTTTAGCCAAATTGCCATTGAATTTTACAGATTTAAACGTGCATGCCATGACAATTTCAAGCCATAAAATTCATGGCCCACAGGGTGCAGCGGCACTTATTTTAGATAAGCGCGTGGATATTCAACCGCTGCTACACGGCGGCGGGCAAGAAAAAGGGCTGCGTAGCGGCACTGAAAATGTTGCGGCAATTGTCGGCTTTGGCGCGGCTTGCGAGCTGGCTACGGCAAATCAAAAACACTATGCAGTACACACGCAAGCGTTGCGTGACCAGTTTGAGCAGGGGTTGAACACACTGAAAGTTAGGGTTTTTGGCAGCAACGTAACGCGTTTACCGAACACCAGCTTTTTTTCGGTCGATGGCATTGAAGGTGAAACTCTGGTCATGGCACTAGATCGTCAAGGTTATGCGGTTGCCAGCGGTTCTGCCTGTTCAAGCGACAGCACTGAACCCAGCCATGTACTATTAGCGATGGGTGTGCATGCTGATGTTGCGCGTGGTGCTGTTCGCGTAAGTTTTGGCGCTAATAACACGGCAGCGCAAGTGGCTGATTTTTTGGCCATATTACGCAATGAAATTTTGAGATTAAAGCAGTTGACGGCTATTGCCGCATAAACCAAGTAGGATGGGCAATTTATTTGCCCACCCTACTCAGCCACACAGATTTAATAAAATGTAAGGATAAACGACAGAATGTCAGCATCAATTGAAATGCCAGTAGTGAAAAATTCGGAAGATGGCCAGCATCCAATCTATTTGGATTACTCAGCCACCACGCCTGTAGATCCGCGTGTAGCGGCTAAAATGATTCCGTACCTGACTGAGAATTTTGGCAACCCCGCCTCACGTAGCCACCCCTATGGCTGGACAGCTGAAAAAGCCGTTGAAAATGCGCGTGAAGAAGTCGCTAAATTAGTCGGTGCAGACCCGCGTGAAATTGTGTGGACTTCTGGTGCAACAGAATCAAACAATCTCGCCATTAAAGGGGCTGCCAACTTTTACAGCGGAAAAGGTAAGCACATCATTACTATTACCACCGAGCATAAAGCGGTAATCGATCCTGTGCGCGAATTGGAACGCCAAGGCTTTACTGCAACATACCTGGATCCAGAGCCGAATGGTTTGGTAGACTTGGTAAAATTCAAAGCAGCGATTCGTCCTGACACTGTATTGGCTTCTGTCATGTTGGTGAACAATGAAATCGGCGTGATTCAGGATATTGAAGCAATCGGTAATGTTTGCCGCGAAAATGGTGTGATTTTTCATGTAGATGCAGCGCAGGCTACCGGCAAAGTGCATATCGATTTAGAAAAATTACCAGTAGACTTAATGAGTTTCAGTGCGCATAAAACCTATGGCCCTAAAGGCATTGGTGCGTTATACGTGCGCCGTAAACCGCGCATTCGCATTGAGGCGCAAATGCACGGTGGCGGCCATGAACGTGGCATGCGTTCCGGCACACTGCCTACTCACCAAATCGTAGGGATGGGTGAAGCCTTTAGAATCGCACGTGAAGAGATGGATTTGGAAAATGCACGTATTCGCCGCTTGCGCGATAAACTACTACACGGCCTGGAAACCATGGAAGAAGTCTACGTAAATGGTGACCTGGAACACCGCGTGCCACATAACTTAAACATCAGTTTTAATTATGTTGAAGGCGAATCATTAATTATGGCGGTAAAAGGCATTGCAGTTTCAAGCGGCTCTGCTTGTACGTCTGCCAGCTTGGAACCGAGCTATGTATTGCGCGCGCTGGGTCGTACCGATGAACTCGCACACAGCTCAATACGCTTTTCAATCGGCCGTTTTACTACTGAAGAAGACGTTGATTACACCATAGCACTAATGAAAAGCAAGATTGATAAATTAAGGGATCTATCCCCACTTTGGGAAATGTTTAAAGACGGCATTGATCTAAGCAAAGTGCAGTGGGCAGCGCACTAGTAGTTGCCTGAGAATTTTTATAGGATTTAATGAATTAAAAGGTGAAACAAAATCAAGACGGCAAGCCGCAGGCACTGCAAATTGTACGACAAGGCTTGCCAACACAGAATTTGTGATACGTTTTAATTCATATTAGGAGAGTAACATGGCATATTCAGACAAAGTTTTAGATCACTATGAGAACCCGCGTAACGTGGGTACCTTAGATAAAAACGACCCTAACGTAGGTACCGGCATGGTCGGCGCACCTGCATGTGGCGACGTGATGAAGTTAATGATTAAGGTTAATGATAGCGGCATTATTGAAGACGCTAAATTCAAGACTTACGGCTGCGGCTCGGCAATTGCCTCAAGCTCACTGGTAACAGAATGGCTAAAAGGCAAAACCGTGGATGAGGCTTACGCCATTAAAAACTCGGCCATTGCAGAAGAGCTGGCTTTACCACCAGTGAAAATTCACTGCTCAGTATTGGCAGAAGATGCAATTAAAGCGGCTGTGGCAGATATTAAGGCAAAGCAAGCAGCAAAAGTATAATTTATGTAGGAGCGACGACCCATCGCGAAATTTTGAAGCAAATCACGACGGGTCGTCGCTCCTACCAAACAAATTTCATTATTACTGATTAAGAAATTATGGCAATCACACTAACTGAAACAGCGGCAAATCGCGTTGAAACATTTTTGGCAAATCGTGGCAAAGGCATAGGCTTACGCTTGGGCGTTAAAACCACTGGCTGCTCTGGCATGGCATACACACTGGAATTTGTGGATGAGTTGCATGATGAAGATACCACATTTGATAGCCATGGAATAAAAATCATTATTGATCCAAAGAGCCTCGT
>PHCL01000163.1 GCA_002842195.1 Betaproteobacteria bacterium HGW-Betaproteobacteria-20
GCCATATATGGTAGTTTATCGATTGCACAAGATACAATTGCACAAGATACAACTGAGCTCTCTTCTTTACCAGACAGTTCATTACAGCAGCAAGACTCAGAAACGGCCAGTATTACTTGGCCGCTGCTTTCAGGCGAAAGTGTCGAAAGTCTAGCGCGTGCATTTTATCCAAAAAATAAAAAAATGCAGCGTTTGTTTGTTTCAAAAACGCTGCAGTTAAGCCGTGAAATTCATCCAACGCTTAATGCGGCTACCATTTCAAATCAGGCAAGTCTGATTGTTATTCCTAATCTCAAATTATTATCAAAGCTGGGCGGCGGAACCAGGCCCACATCGGCAAAAAAAATAAATAACGGTGAGCAGGCAAATCTGCGCATGAGTTATAAGCTTAAAGATGCCGCAGAATTTGTGCCTGGTCCTTTTGTGCCTAGTCCTGAAGCGCAAGCGCATTATGAAAACTTAGTAAAAACCAACGCCTCACTTAAACTTGAGCTGGATAATATAAACGAAAAATTAGCGCACTTACAACAAGTGATGGTGTTATTAAGCGCCGAGACAGAGCGTGTTTTAAGCCTTCCGGCACCTGCTGTTATAGCAGAGTCAAAACCAGCGATAAACCAGATAAATCCGCCTGAACGATTCGACAGCATAAAAAACAAAGTTGCCGTACCGCCAGCATCAACCGCCAAACAGACTTCATTCATTCCTATATACATGTGGTTGGCGGTCGTCTCCTTGCTATTAGCATTCGGGGCTTATCTGGGTTTCAGGTTCTATCGTCGCCGGCATTCGGGGCGTTTAGATTTAGCTGAAAATAACAGCTTGAAATCGGAAGTAAAAAGCCTATCGACCAATACTGCAGACTTAACCTACCAATCAGCGTTATCAGCCGATAATGTAGATTTATCAATCACATCGAGTGAATATTCAGGCAGTATTTCCGATTTGAATTTAGATGCCGTCATGAACCTGAGCGATAAGGAAGAAAGCGAACGACTGCTCGAACAGGCGAGAATTTACGTCAGCATTAATCGAGAAAGAGAAGCGATTATGTTACTGAAGTCACAAATTCAGGCCGCGCCTAAAGCGTCGTTACATCATTGGCTTTATTTGCTGGATATTTATCGAGGCACCAATCAAAAAGAAGAGTTTTTGAAGTATGCGGGCAAATTGCATGAAAATTACAACGTGATGACGCCACAATGGGACAATAAACCGTTGCAAATGGACGTTTCTACCAGCTTAGAAGAATTTCCCTATATTGTTGAGAACTTGACGCTGCTTTGGGGTAGTTGTGAAAAAGTCGCCGGTAAATTCGCCGAAACAAAAGCTTATTTAGAAACCTTGATAACAGATAATCGTAATAATGAACGCATTGGATTTAGCTTAGAAGTGCTAAAAGAAATTATGTTGCTGAGAGACGTGCTGGACACTCGTGCTAAACTGGCAAATATTGACTAAATCACTTGAATAGTAGCTTAGTTAGCTGATAGCATTAAAGATGCTGCCCTGAGAGCCGCTCTGGTGGCGGCTCGTAGGGCAATGATTTTCTCTCGAGGATTTTTTTAGAGATTTCAGGTGTGTCACGTGAGTGATTTTATCTGGTAGCTCAGGGGTTTATTCCGCAAGCCGTTCATTAAGCGTGGTGCGCAGCACGCAGGTCAAATGCCAGAAATCAAATCAAAAATAACGCAAGCAATTCATTCAAAAAACGCTGGCCTAATAAAGTTGGCCGCATATTGCCGTCAGTAATTTCGAGCAAACCCTTACTTTGGGCTTTTTTGATGGCGGTTTCAAGTGTGTATATTTTCAAACCTGTGCGCTGCTGAAATAAATCCACAGGCACACCATCTATCAAGCGCAGTGCATTCATCATAAATTCAAAGCCAAGTTCATCCGCGCTAACCGTCCATTCGCGCTCAACAGCCTTGCCTTGCAAAGCTTGTTCCATATAAGCTTTTGGATGCTTGGGACGTACTTCGCGCGTGATTTTATCGTGATAGCTTAATTTACTATGTGCACCTGCACCTATGCCTAAATAATCACCAAATTGCCAATAATTCAGATTATGTCTGGCTTGCTTACCTTTTTTGGCAAAGGCCGAGGTTTCATAATGTACATAACCGTGTTGCGCTAATAATATCTCGATTTCAAGCTGCATTTCTGCGCTGGTGTCATCGTCAGGCAAGCTTGGCGGTGTGCGGTAAAACGGTGTATTAGGCTCCAGGGTTAAATGATAAAACGATAAATGTGCGGGGTTCAGTTGCACTGCTGTTTGCGCATCTTTAAGCGCGTCTGCAAGCGTTTGTCTAGGCAAGCCGTACATAATGTCGCAATTTACTTGCTCAAATGTATTAAGTGCCAGTGTGATGGCTTCAAAAGCCTGTTCACTATCATGAATACGCCCCAAGGCCTTCAAATGCGCATTATTAAAGCTTTGTATGCCTAAAGAAAGCCTGTTCACCCCCGCTTGTTTATAACCAACAAAATTTGCTGCATCTACCGTGCCAGGGTTAGCTTCCAGGGTGACCTCGGCATCAAACTCCAGCGGCGTTAACATGCGCACATGGCTCAAAATACGGTCTATGGCCTCAGCGGAGAACAGGCTAGGTGTACCGCCACCAAAGAATACACTTTTGATTTTTCGGCCCCACACTTTGGGCGTGGCAAGTTCAAGGTCTGCAATGAGTGCATCTACGTAGGCGTTTTCCGGGATTTCGCCATTTTTATGCCGGCTTTCATGCGAGTTAAAATCGCAATAGGGACATTTTTTTACGCACCATGGAATATGAATATACAAAGATATCGGTGGCGGGTTGGTGAGGCCGGAAATCGTGTTCTCGCCGGCTAGTGGCGCTAGTGCATTGAGAGGTTTAGGCTTAAACGCGGCCTCAGCTTTAATTTCAATGATTTTTTTGATAGGGATTCACCAACGCATCAATTAATTGATGTAAAGCATCGCGCATTTGTGCTTCTGATACTTCCATCAGCAAGCCGTCCTCTAAAGCATCCTGAGCGATTTGCTTTAGCTCATCAAAATTTTCAGTCATTACTTTAACTTTTTCAGTACAAGCTACAATTGAAGCGTCGTCACGCACCCATATTGGCCATTTCTGTTTTGTATTAGGCTTCATGATTCAGCCTTTCTAACTTTTGCAGTAATTTTGCCATGGCATGCCCTCGATGGCTGATGCGGCTTTTAATTTCCAGCGGTAGTTCAGCAATGGTTTTTCCTGTTTTGGCATCCAAAAAAAGCGGGTCGTAGCCAAAACCTTCGTTACCGCGATATTCGTTTAAAATTTCACCTGCCCATAGGCCTTCGGCGATGATAGGTTCCGGGTCATGCTCATGCCGCACCAGCACTACAACACAGTAAAAATGCGCATGGCGATTTTTTTCATCAGCTAAAACGGTTAGCAATTTTTGGTTATTACGTTCATCTTGATTCATTTTTGAAACGACTGGTTCAGTAGCATACCTTGCTGAAAGTACGCCTGGCGCACCTTGCAGGGCATTTACACATAAGCCGGAGTCATCGGCAAGTGCAGGTAAGCCGGTGTGTTTGCTGGCATGGCGTGCTTTGGCAAGCGCATTTTCGATAAACGTACAAAAAGGTTCTGCACACTCCGGGACGTTGAATGCAGCTTGTGGAATAATCTCAATTTGCAGCGGAGAAAGTAAGTGCTGAATCTCGCGCAATTTACCTTGATTGCCAGTAGCAATAACAAGTTTGTTAAACACTTAATACCTCATTTTGTTTGATGATGAGTTGGCTAATGCCGTGTTCGGCCAAGTTCAGCATGGCATTCATGGCATCGCGACTAAACGGCTCGCCTTCTGCAGTACCTTGCACTTCGACCAAACCGCCATCAGCGGTCACCACCACGTTCATATCTGTGTCGCAATCTGAATCTTCAATATAATCTAAATCCAGCACAGCAGTGCCTTTGTAAACGCCAACAGAAATTGCTGCAACGGCTTGTTTGAGTGGACTCTCAGTAATTTTACCATTTTTTAGTAGTGTAGATATCGCGTCATGCAGTGCTACATAAGCGCCTGTAATGCTGGCAGTGCGCGTGCCGCCATCTGCCTGAATCACGTCACAGTCAATCTGAATGCTACGCTCACCCAGCT
>PHCL01000164.1 GCA_002842195.1 Betaproteobacteria bacterium HGW-Betaproteobacteria-20
ATGAGATATCCCGCTACAGCACCAATGACGGCAGATTTTAAGTCGGTAAAACCATGATTGAGGTTGAACAGCAAGCCTAGCCATAATAACGGCAAGGTAATGTCATCCGGTAATAATTGCGTATCCAGATCAATAAAAGTTAGTGCAATAAGTGCAAAAGTAAATGCCCAGGCAAAAAGTGTGACGCTGGTGTAACCAAACTTCCAGCTCACTAAGCCAATTAAAAGTCCAGTAAGCGATTCTATCAGTGGGTAGCGTAGGCTGATTGGCGTCTTGCAGCTGCTGCATTTGCCCTTTAAAAAAAGATAACTGATTACAGGAATGTTTTCCAAGGCAGTAATCATGTGGCCGCAACCGGGACAAGCGGAGCGCGGGTATGCCAAAGTGTATTTGCTGGCTTCTGTGGCTTCTTTACCTTGCAGTTCAAGGCAATTGTTATGCCATTCGTTTTCCATTATTTTAGGCAGTCTATAAATCACTACATTTAAAAAACTGCCCACCATTAAGCCAAAAATTACGGATAGGCTGATGAACATAGTGCTGCTTTGCTGCAACAGATGAGAAATGTCGGTAAATCCGCTAAACATAACGATCCTAAAAAAATAAGCCTAAAAATAGGCAAGCTGTAAACTAAACGCATCATCGCATCGTTAAGTAATTGTGACAACTGGTGCTTGAAATTACGCAGGTTGACACCATTAAATTACTACGCTGGTAAGTTATAACAGCAAGTTATAATGGTAGCAACAAGCAAGAAGGAAATAAAATGACAGCAACGAATCAACAAGATGCAATTGAGTTATTGTCGGGTGAATTTAATCACCCCGCATGGGATGAGCCTATTATTTGCCGAGTAGAGGTGGATTTGCCAGCATGGCTCACGCAATTGACAGGTGGTCGTGATTGGGAAGTGTATTCAGAAGAGGAAGAAGAAAACTGCATCAGCTTTGCCATGCGCCAAGGATCTAAACTAACGCCTAAGCACGCTGAAGTAACTTTGTACCATAATGGCTACGCAATAGTAGATGTGGATGGCAGTTCGTTGTTTGATGGCTCACTAACTTCAGGCGCTAACGATTACGCGCATTTGACTTATTATCACGCAGATAGCGGTGAGAAAATTACGCTGAATTAGCCACCGAGTTTTAGAAACTCCGTTTAACGGCAAAATCAGCCAAAGCAATTAATGCTTGTTTGAAGCTGGAGTCTGCAAAGTGTGCTATAGCCGCATAGGCTAATTCGGCTTCCTTAGTTGCAACTTGCCGAACATACTGCAGTGCGCCTGTGCGGTCAACTGCGCTTAGTACCATTGCTAAGTCATCTAAACCACCTTGATTTATCGCACGCTTAATGATTTCAGTTTCAGCTGCTGTGCCATGGCGCATGGCATACAGTAGCGGCAAGGTGGGTTTGCCCTCACTCAAATCGTCGCCTAAGTTTTTACCTGTTTCAAGTGCATCGCCACTTAAATCCAGCACGTCATCAATCAGTTGAAATGCAGTACCTATATGCATACCGTATTTACTTAATGCTTCTTCATCTGCTGGCGTGGCATTGCTGATAATCGCACCTAAGCGCGTTGCGGCTTCAAATAACTTGGCGGTTTTGTAATGAATGACTTGTAAGTAGGCTTCATCCGTAATGTCAGCATTGCGTACATTCAGTAACTGCAATACTTCGCCTTCTGCGATGATATTGGTGGCGTTACTTAACACTTCCATCACCCGCATATTTTTCACGGTAACCATCATTTGAAACGCGCGTGAATAAACAAAGTCGCCTACTAACACACTGGCTGCATTGCCAAACAGAGCGTTTGCAGTATTCTGCCCGCGGCGTTTTGCCGATTCATCCACCACGTCATCATGTAGCAGCGTAGCGGTATGGATGAATTCTACTACTGCGGCTAGCTGGTGATGCTCAGGCTTTATTTTGCCGAATAACCCTGCAGAAAGTAATACCAGCATAGGGCGCAAGCGTTTGCCGCCGCTGTTGATAATATATTCTGCGACTTGATTAACAAGGGAAACATGGGAGTACAATGATTTTTCAATGACCGCATTAACGGCCTGAATGTCGTCTGCGATGCATAACTGAATAATATTGAGTTGCTTAGCGCTGGATGTCACGAGATTGCACCTTTAAATGTTGCGCGTATTTTATCACAGCCCATTTAGCTGTTATTGGCTGCTAGGCACAAATAATGAGATATTTATGCCTCGGTTGTCAGCGCTATAATATTTTGTATATTGCATGCAATTATGGTTTGCTTTGCGGCATTATGTGCGTATAATGCCGAGTTCTTTAGAAAGCGTAATTTAAGGCTCAATCATGTATGCAGTAATCAAAACTGGTAGTAAGCAATATCGCGTAATTTCAGGCGAAAGATTAAAAGTTGAGAAGTTAGAAGTTGAGGTTGGCGGTACTGTTACGCTGGATCAAATTTTAATGGTTTCAGATGGCGACACAACCACTATCGGCTCACCCATTATTAATGGTGCGACTGTCAAAGCAACTGTGCTTTCACATGGCCGTGGTGACAAGGTGATGATTTTTAAATTCCGTCGTCGTAAACATTACCGTAAAACACAAGGCCATCGCCAAAGTTTTACTGAAATTCAAATCGGCGAAATTTTAGCTGCAGGTCAAGCTGCCGCAAAACCAGCAAAAGCAAAAGCCGCTAAAGCTGCAGAGTAATTTAGTTGGCAATTTAGTTTAAGGATTAGAGAAAATGGCACACAAAAAAGCAGGCGGTAGTTCACGTAACGGTCGCGATTCACATGCACAACGACTAGGTGTTAAAGCATTTGGCGAAACTGTTGTTACGGCTGGTAGCATTATCGTGCGTCAGCGCGGTACAAAAATGCACGCCGGTGAAAATGTCGGCATGGGTAAAGATCATACTTTGTATGCAAAAGCAGACGGTAAAGTATTTTTTGCAGTTAAAGGCGCGTTAAAACGTCACACTGTAAGCATTATTGCTACAGTTTAAGTTGATATAACTTTATTAAAGCCTCATCGTATGATGGGGCTTTTTTATTTGGTAAACCTAGCCTGAATGTTTCATTAATTCGCACATTCTCGCTAGTCTTTGTGTTTTGTATGAAAACTTTATTCAGTCGGGCGTATGAATAACTACGCCGCTCCCTCATAAAATTTCCCTACAAAACAAAATCCTGCGCGATAATTACGCAAATTAACAAAACATTCAGGCAACAATGAAATTCATAGACGAAGCAACAATTAAAATCTACGCAGGCGATGGCGGCAACGGTGTTGCTACTTTCAGGCGTGAAAAATACGAACCATTAGGTGGTCCTAGTGGCGGCGATGGCGGTCGTGGCGGGTCTATCATCATGGAAGCTGATCGTAATATCAATACGCTGGTGGATTATCGTTACTCACGCGTGTTCCGTGCACAACGCGGGGAAAATGGCCGTAGTGCAGAGTGTTATGGCGCCAAAGGCGATGAAATGGTATTGCGTGTGCCCGTAGGCACCGTGATTTCAGACAAAGCCAGCGGGCAAATGCTGGTGGACTTGAGTGAGCATGGCCAACGTGCACAAATGGCCGCAGGCGGTAAGGGTGGTTTGGGTAATGTGCATTTTAAATCCAGTTTGAATCGCGCGCCACGGCAATGTACTAAAGGTGATCCCGGTGAAGAATTTGAGCTTTATCTGGAGCTTAAAGTATTGGCCGACGTGGGCCTGCTGGGCATGCCGAATGCAGGTAAATCTACCTATATTCGCTCTGTTTCTGCCGCGAAACCTAAAGTGGCGGATTACCCATTTACCACGCTGCACCCGAATTTGGGCGTGGTTCGGGTTGATACCGAGCGCAGCTTTGTCATTGCGGATATTCCCGGCATTATTGAAGGTGCTGCAGAGGGAGCAGGGCTTGGGCATCAGTTTTTGCGCCACTTGCAACGTACATCATTATTGTTGCATATCGTTGATATCGCGCCGTTTGATGATGCAGTTGACCCTGTACATGAGGCAAAAGCGATTGTTGAAGAATTAAGAAAATATGATGCAACGCTTTATGATAAACCGCGCTGGCTGGTGCTTAATAAAATTGATATGCTGCCAGAACCAGAAAAAACTGTAAAAAAATTCGTTAAAGATT
>PHCL01000165.1 GCA_002842195.1 Betaproteobacteria bacterium HGW-Betaproteobacteria-20
TATGCCTATGTTAGCAGTGATGCTGCTAGTTGGAGGCTTGTTATTACGCGAGCCAGATTTCGGCGCATTTGCCGTGATTGCGGCTATCTCAATTTCTATTTTATGGTTAGGCGGTATTAACGGCCGTATTTTTGCTGGTTTACTAGTGTTGCTAGTGGTGGGGTTTGTCCTCCTGATATGGAGCTCACCTTATCGTCTTGAGCGTGTTATCGGATTTATGGATCCGTGGGCCGATCCTTACGGAAAAGGCTATCAGCTATCACATGCACTAATCGCGTTTGGTCGTGGTGAGTGGTTTGGTGTGGGTTTGGGCGCCAGCGTGGAAAAATTACTCTATTTACCAGAAGCTCACACCGACTTTTTGCTAGCAGTAATAGCGGAAGAGCTTGGTTTCGTCGGGGTGTTAACCGTTGTCGGATTGTTTACATGGATAGTGATTCGAGCGTTTGGTATTGCTAAAGAAGCGATTGCCAATGAGCGTTATTTTGCCGCTTTGTTATCACAAGGTTTAGGTGTCTGGGTGAGTGTGCAGGGCATTATCAATATGGGTGTGAATATGGGGCTATTGCCCACCAAGGGCTTGACCCTGCCTTTATTATCGTTTGGCGGCAGCAGCATTTTGGCTAATTGTGTTGCGATGGCAATCATTCTCAGAATTGATTATGAGAATAGACGCTTGCAGAAAGGCTTGCCGGCATGATCCAGGTCAACAAAACTTTAATGGTGATGGCAGGTGGAACGGGCGGTCATGTGTATCCAGCAATGGCGGTGGCTGACTATTTGAAAAATATGGGTTGGAACATTGTTTGGCTTTGCACTGAAGGTGGTATGGAAAATCGCCTAATTGAAAATAGCGGTTATGAAAAAGCCATGATTGCTATGCGAGGTGTACGTGGTAAAGGTCTTCTGGGTTGGATACTCCTGCCTGTGAAACTAGCCAAAGCATTTGCGCAAAGTATCGCGGCTATACGCAAGCATCAGCCAGACGTAGTGCTGGGTATGGGTGGCTTTGCGGCTTTTCCTGGTGGATTAATGGCGAAATTATTAGGTAAACCATTAGTGATACATGAACAAAATTCGGTGGCGGGGCTGACCAATAAAGTGTTGTATAAGTTTGCTACGCGTGTATTGACAGCATTTCCAGCAGCGTTTGCTAAAAAAACGAATGAGGCTAAAGCATTATTGGTAGGCAACCCCGTGCGGGCTGATATTGCCGCACTCCCTCTGCCAGAAGTGCGTTTTGCAGGACGTGAAGGTGCATTACGTTTATTGGTAGTGGGTGGTAGTTTGGGGGCGCAGGCATTGAATGAAGTGCTTCCGCAAGCTCTAGCATTGCTGCCTGTAGAGCAGCGTCCACAAGTGGTGCATCAGGCAGGCATTAAGCATATAGAAGCTCTAAAAAATAATTATGAAAATGCTGGTGTGGATGCAGATGCAAAAGCATTTATTGATGATATGGCGAGTATGTACGCATGGGCAGATTTTGTTATCTGTCGTTCAGGTGCGCTTACCGTGGCAGAAGTTTCAGCGGTGGGTTTAGGTTCGCTCATGGTGCCGTTTCCTTTTGCCGTAGATGACCATCAAACCACCAATGCGGCGTATTTAGCCGAGCAAGGCGCGGCTTTTGTGGTGCAGCAAAAAGATTTTAACGTAGAGAAATTGAAAAAAATATTAAATGGGTTAAATCGTGAAGTTTGTATAGACATGGCAATTAAGGCGCGTGCATTGGGTAAGCCTGAAGCAACAGTAAGTGTGGCAACAATTTGCATAGAGGTGGCACGATGAAACATAAGGTCAAAAACATACATTTTGTCGGTATTGGCGGTTCGGGTATGAGCGGTATTGCAGAAGTGCTAATCAACCTGGAATTTACAGTAACGGGCTCTGATTTGGCAGTAAATGCTACAACGCAACGTTTAACTGACTTTGGTGCAACGGTATACAAAGGACATGCCACCGAGCATTTAGGCAATGCAGATGTGGTCGTGGTTTCAAGTGCGGTGAATGAAGAAAACCCGGAAGTAATCGCAGCAAGAGCTAAAAACATTCCAGTCGTGCCGCGTGCATTGATGCTGGCAGAGCTAATGCGCTTTAGGCAGGGAATTGCCGTTGCCGGCACACATGGCAAAACCACAACAACTAGTTTAATCGCAAGTATTTTGGCTGAAGCCGGCATGGACCCAACATTTGTGATTGGCGGTAAGTTAGAGGCAGTCAATGCGAATGCCAAGCTTGGTACAGGTGAATACATAGTGGCAGAAGCCGATGAATCCGATGCTTCATTTTTGCACTTAACGCCAGTAATGGCTGTGGTGACAAATATTGACCAGGATCATATGGACACTTATGAACATAGTTTTGACAAACTTAAAAGCGCGTTTGTGGAATTTTTACAGCAACTACCATTTTGGGGTATGGCGGTAGTTTGCATAGATGACGCAAATATTCGAGAAATTCTTCCACGTATAACCAAGCCTGTAATGAGTTATGGATTTAGTGAGGACGCGCGCGTTCGAGCCATAAATGTGCGCGCGGATGAAGGAAAAATGCATTTCACTGTGCAGCGCATCAATGGCGTGACTACAGAATTTGATGTGACTTTAAACCTGCCAGGTAATCATTATGTGTTGAATGCGCTGGCCGCGATTGCGATTGCCAGTGAGTTAAATGTGCCAGATGCTGCAATTATTAAAGCACTCAAAGATTTTAAGGGCGTAGGCAGACGTTTCGAGCGATATGGTGAAGTGCCGGTGCGTACCAGTCATGTTGCAGATAATGGAACATTTACACTGATTGATGATTACGGTCATCATCCAGTTGAAATGCAAGCAGTGATTGCCGCAGCGCGCGCAGCTTTTCCTAATCGCAGGCTGGTTATGGCTTTTCAACCGCACCGCTACACCCGTACCCGTGATTGTTTTGAGGATTTTGTGCGGCTGGTCGTGCCGGAGTTGCAGCGCCGCGGGATTTTCCGGACGGAATATGAGGGAGCAACCTTCCGTGAAAACCTCGGTCTGCCCACTCCTGCCAGACGGAGCTGGGCATGAGCCGGCATCTGGCAGGTACGCCTGCGCTGACATCGGGCCAGTTCACCTATACGTTCGTGTCGCTGGCACTGATCAGTGGGATCACCATCGGCATGAACAAGATTCTGGTGACGTTGCTCGCTTTGCATCTCAATGCCGAAGCGTGGCAGATCGGCTTGCTGATTGGCGCGGAAAGCCTGTCCATGATGCTGATGTCCTTGCCCGCAGGCGTCTATATCAGCCGATTTGGGGCTCGTTATGTCTATGCAGTTTCCAGCGTCGGCGCCATGATTCTGTACCCTCTGATCGCCTATGCCGGCAGTTGGTATGTCGCGGCCTTGTTCCTGTTTATCGCCGGGGTCTGCATCCCGTTCCGCGTTGTGTCGATGAACACTTCCTGGCTTGAGCGTTTACCTGAGGTCGGCACCAGCCGCGGCGGGTGGTACCGCGGCACGCTGATGCTCGGCATCGGGCTATTGGGGCCGCTGCTGGGCAATCTGTCGTCCGGCCATCTCGGCGTACAGGGCAGCTACTGGATTACCAGCGTGATGTTTGCTTTCATGTCGATCTACGGGTTCTTCATTCTTTCTGCCACGCGTGCGCCGCAAATACACAGCAGTGTCGGGGCCGGGTTGAAAGAGATGCTCAGGCATCTGGGGGATCCGCTGGTGCGCCAAGTCTGCATCTATGATGGATTGGGCGGGGTGGTGCGCGGATTTTTCGGTACCTTCATCATCGTGATCGCCGTCCGGCAACTGCACTGGAGCGCGCAGGAAGGTGTGATGTTAATGGTGATAGAGGGCGCTGCTTTTGTCGCGGTGCTTCTGTTGTTGGGCTCCGTCGCGACCCGGCTCGGAGAACGGAGAACCTACAACCTCGGCCATGCCGCGCTGATTGTGGGGTTGCTGTTTCTGGGACTCAGCCAAGGAGTAGTCGGGTTGGCGATAGGCGCGATTCTGCAGGCTGTCGGCCAAGCGTTCAATCATCTGGTTAATGTATCCCGGCTGGCGCATTCCGGACGAAATATCGGGCACGTTTCGGGCTTGTTCACCATGGTTGGCATGGGCGGTGGAT
>PHCL01000166.1 GCA_002842195.1 Betaproteobacteria bacterium HGW-Betaproteobacteria-20
ACCAACGGATGCCGTAAACGGCGGACATCATCAGCGCTAAGTTCTGTGCCGACCACATCTAACATAATAGGACCTAATGACATGCTTTACCTTTAATTTTCCAAAATCTTACTTTTCTGTTCTAACGTCCAGCTTATCACGCAGATAGTCGCCGCCCAGGTTAATGGCTAAAATTAGACTCATCAGGCTTAACCCGACAATTAACACGTAATGCGGGGCAACCAGCATATAGCGTACGCCATCGCGTAGCATTGCGCCCCATGAGGCATCAGGTGCCTGTATGCCTAATCCTAAAAACGATAGGCTCGCTTCGGCAATCATTACGCTGGCTAGGCTATAGGTAGCTTCCACCATTAAAATTGACGCTAACAATGGCAATATATGCCTGAATATAATGCGTGGCACCGTCGCGCCGAGCGATTCTGCCGCCAGCACATGCTGATGGTTGCGTAAACCTAAAGCCTGTCCGCGGGTAAGGCGTGCATAGCTAACCCAGCCAGTAATGCTCAATGCAATCATCAGGTTAATCAGCCCCGGCCCTAAAACGGCAGCAAAAGCAATTGCCAGCAAAATACCTGGAAAAGCTAAAAAAACATCGGTAATCTGCATTAATATCCGGTCAACTTTCCCACCGTAAAAACCGGCAATCAGGCCGATTAACACGCCTGTGATCATCGTCACCAGCGTGACGATGATCGCAACAGCAAAGGAGACTTGTACGCCGGTTAAAATACGCGCCAGAATATCACGCCCTAAATCATCTGCGCCAAGCCAGTGCTGAATGCCCGGTGTGGCGAGAATTGCGTTTAAATCGATATGATTACCGTGTAAACCAAAAGCTCGCCCGAGCAAAACGGCTGAAACCCAGAATAATAATATTAAAATGGCAATTTTTTTCATGGTAACTAAGCTGCAAACTTCACCCGTGGGTCAACAAACCTGTAAAGCATATCAGTCACTAAATTCACCAGCACATAACTGAGCGCCACTACCAGTACGCAAGCCTGCGTTACCGGGTAATCGCGTTTCTCTATGCTCTCGACCAATAGTCGCCCAATACCATCCCAGCTAAAAATTGTTTCGGTAATCACAGTGCCGGCCAATAAACTGCCCATTTGCAAGCCTACAATAGTAATGATTGGCAACAACGCCGCACGCAAAGCATGACGCAATATCACGGTGCGTTCCGCTAAACCCTTGGCGCGGGCAGTGCGGATATAATCATCATTTAGCACCTCCAGCAAACTGGTGCGCGTCATGCGCGTGAGTATGGCGCTTAGGCCAAAGCCAAGCGTTAACGCCGGAAGGATAATCGAAGCGCCAGACTCCATACCGCTCACAGGCAACCAACCCAGCCACACGGCAAATATCAGCATGAGCATAGGCCCTAACCAAAAGGCGGGCATGGCAGACAAGCGCACGCTCACTAACGTCACCAGCAGATCTTGCCAGCGGTTCGCTTTAAGTGCAGCATAAATACCAAGCGGAATACCAACGCATAAACCGATTAACAAAGACAGTACCGCAAGTTTAAGCGTGGCAGGATAACGCATTCTAATCATTTCGGTAATCGGCGTTTTAGTATGAATAGATTGCCCGAAGTCGCCATGAGATAACTTGCTTAAGTATGTGCCAAATTGCTGAATAACAGGCTGATTCAATCCCAAGTCTTCACGCAATGCCATACGGTCAGCCGTGCTGGCAGATTCGCCCAGCATCACTTCTACCGGGTCGCCCGGCACCAAGTGAATCAGCAGAAAAGTAAGTAGCAATACGCCAAAAATGACGGTAGCAAAACTGAATAATCGTTTAAACATTTAGTGCTGCCTGCCATCCCAACGAAGGTCGGAATCTAGTGACGTTACCGTTTAAAAACACTAGATTCCGTGTCAGACACGGAATGGTAAAAATGCAAAACGCATTATTCATTCAACAATCACCACCGTTGTGCCAACTTCAACCAAATCAAACAACGCGACAATATCCGCATTACGCATACGCACACAGCCATGTGAGCTGGCTTTGCCCATCTCGGTACCATCGGGTGAACCGTGAATATAAATATAACGCTGCATGGTATCCACATTCCCTAAACGATTTTTGCCGACTTCTTTACCGGAAAGCCATAAAATACGCGTTAAAATCCAATCGCGATTTGGAAACGCAGCCATCAATTCAGAGGTACATATTTCACCCGTCGCCCTGCGTCCAACAAATATAGTATTCGGCACAGAACCAGCGCCTATCTTAGCGCGAATAATATGGCGGCCTAAAGGTGTGCATCCGCTATCTTTCTCGCAGCCCACGCCATTAGCTGCCGTTGATACACTGTATTTGGCCGTTACACCGCCGAGATTATCGAAAAGCGTGAGCGTTTGGTCAGAAATAGAAAGTTCAATGTGCATGATTGCTTATTGTAGCCGACCTTACAATTATTGCTAAATTGTCCCAATTTCCATCAGGCTTTGGTGAATAATTTTTGATATTATTGTTAAATGCGGCAAACTGCCCTTCATACCAAAGTGGAATATATGGCAATTGCGCGTGAATACGCTCAGTGACAGCAGGCCAGTTTTCTTCTGCTAACAGTTTATCCAATTCAGCATCTGCATATCTACCGCGATTAAATCCATTCGGCGGAATGCTTTGTGAGCCGGATGTCTTGCTATAGATTTCCGGCGTTTTAATGCCTACCCAGGTCAGTCCGTATAATTGGAAATTGCCTTTTTTTACATCTTCAAAAAACGTACCCCAATCTAAGCTGCGAATTTCTAAATCAATACCCGCTACCGCCATTTGTGCCTGCATGATGGTCGCAAAGCGCACACGCTGGGCATCAGTAGAGGTTTTATACACGAGTTTCAGGGGTAGTTTAACACCGGCCTCAAGCAGCAATTGCCTGGCCAATATTGGGTTGTAGTCATAAAACGGCAAAACGCTATTGTTGTTTGTATAATGTTCCGGTGGCAATATGGCGCCGGCGACGCGCGTATTTGCAACCATGGCCTTTTGAATAATCGCGTTGCGGTCTATGGCATGCGCAATAGCTAGCCTTACTTTTAACGGCTGTAACACAGGGTCTTGCATATTCAAGCCGAGATATGAAAAATTAGCGCCCATACTGGTTTTAACGGTAACTTCAGGCTTGCTTTGCAAGTGTTTCACTAACTCCGGCGGCAATTCACCCTGCAATAAGTCTACCTCACCATGCAAGAGTTTTAACACACGAACGGTAGGATCTTTTACTTCCAAAAAACTAATTTTTTGACCGTCATTAACGCGCTGTAAAGTTAATTTGTTCTGCCATGCAGCAAATTTTAATATGCCATTGCCTACCGGCTTGTGAGAAAAATCATGATTTTTTGCAATTAAATCCGCAGGCAGGATACCCACAATCAACTTGGCTGGAAAATGGCTATCAGCTTGTTTCAACTGAAATATTACGGTGTCGTCATCTGCCGCAATGATATTTTTAATATTGGCAAACTCTGCCGTATGCGGCGAATCTTTTAACGCGACTAAAGAATCATAGGTGGCTTTTACGTCATGCGCCGTAAGCATTGCTTGATGATGAAAGCGCGCGATATTTTTGTTAAGCGTAAAACGATATTCTACCGGGCTTACCTCCAGCCATGAAGCTAAGCCCGGTGTGGGTTTTGACTGTGCATCAAAATTGACCAGGCTTTGATAAACCAGCCGATTCACCCGTTCTGAGGCAGCGTCTGTCGCATAACGTGGGTCTAAACTTTGCGGCATTTGACCAATGGCAAAAACAATTTCCTGATCCAATTGGCTTTCCTCTGTTTTCTGACTACAAGCGCTGGTCAGCCAACAGAGAATTAGCAGGCAGAACATAGTTAAAAAATTCTGTATTTTCATGTCGGGCAAGTTTACTGGATTATTCAATAGCTGAATGGTTGATTTTGCTGATTTTGCTGATTTTTGACGTTGTAGAAATATTAAGGGTACCTCTAAAAATTCAAGTTTCTAACCGTAAAGGTCATCACCACCAATCTAAACAGCTAAAGCTACAAGATTGGTGCGATAACCGTAAAGGTCATCACCACCAATCTAAACAGCTAAAGCT
>PHCL01000167.1 GCA_002842195.1 Betaproteobacteria bacterium HGW-Betaproteobacteria-20
TCCGGATGCCGGCTGCTAATACCGCACTCCCGCAACCACCTAATACCAGCCAAAAAGTACCAATCAGTTCTGCTGCTGAACGCTTAGTTAATGACATTTAAAACCTCCGGAATAATGATTTTTATCTAAATTTTTGAAATGTTATTACGATTAAATCTATATTTGTCTTTCAGTTGCAAAACGTAATTTACTGCAAACCATGCGCGCTCACAAGCGGCTTTAAGTTAAACTAGCGTTTTAATTGTAAAAAATCATTGCATGTCTTTTAAACATATAGTTTCACGCGACAACCCGGTATTTAAGCAGCTTAAAAAGCTGGCGGATAACGCCCGTGAGCGGCGCAGTGAAGGTAAAACACTGTTAGATGGTGTGCATTTAATTGAAGCGTACATTGCCGCATTTGGTGAGTCTGGGCTTGAGCTGGTTATTATTCCTGAAGGGCGAAGCAGTGTAGAGGCCACTGGCATGATTCAGGCTTTAGAGCATGTGGCCAGCATTATGCTGCCTACTTTGATGTTTGCTGAACTGACGCCTGTTGTCAGCGCTACAGGTATTCTTGCACTGGTCAAAATACCGCAACTCACAGTACCCGGGCAAGCAACTTTTGCGCTGATGCTGGAAGATATCCAAGACCCCGGAAACTTAGGCAGCATGGTCCGTACAGCTGCCGCTGCTGGCGTTGAGGTGGTTTACTTGAGTGCAGGCTGCACTGATGCCTGGTCGCCAAAAGCCTTGCGTGGCGGGCAGGGCGCGCAATTTGTGTTGCCGATTGTCGAGCGCGCCAATTTGGTGACTCAGTTGCAAAATTTTAAGGGGAAAAGTTTCGCCACCAGCATGCAGGGCGAATCTTTGTATGCGCAGGATTTAACGCAGGCTACAGCATTTGTGATTGGCAATGAAGGTGCAGGGCTGCGCAATCAGACTGTTGCTGCCGCTACAAAGTGCATCACTATTCCTATGGTAGAAAGCAAGCGCGGCTCTGTAGAATCACTGAATGCAGGTGCGGCTACGGCGGTTTGTCTGTTTGAGCGTATGCGTCAAATACTGATTTATAGCTAACCCCAAAAACAATGCCATGCTGCACAAAGCAAATTGAAGCATACATTGGTAGGAGCGACGACTTTTCAATGGCTTTACTGCCATTATTTAAAGAATCAGCTATAAAAGTAAATTAAATCATGCTTTTTTGTTAAATTCAGCATGGCTTCGCAAGTGCTGCCCTGAGAGCCTTTATTTACAAGGCTCTCAGAGCATTGTTTTTCTCTCGAAGGCTAACTGAATCAAAACTTGATGATTATTAATCATCAGTTTGTTTCATAAAAAAGTTTCAATGTATTTTTAAGCTTGTGGCAATGACGGTTTCTGTGACCATCAACTGAGCTGCGTCTACTTTATCAAAAACGTAATGTTTGTTGCAGAAATCACAATTCACTTCAATATTGCCGAGTTCTTCTATGATGCCAGTGAGTTCTTCATTACCTAACATGCGTAACATATCGGCGACGCTTTCACGCGAGCATCTGCAATGAAATTGGGTCGCATTGGCTTCAAAAAGGCGTACATCTTCTTTGTTAAATAGTCGTGTGAGTAAGGTCTCAGTAGGTAAATTCAGTAGCTCATCGTCGGTGACCGTGCTGGCTAAATAACAGATGCGGTTCCATGTGTCTGAATCTTGGGTCTGAGGTTGTGTGACTTGATTCGTCGATTCCGGTAGTTTTTGTATCAACATGCCAGCGGCTGAATCGCCATCGCAGCACAGCCAAATTTTGGTATCTATCTGCTCAGAGCGCAACATGTAATTTTCTAATACCGCGCTTATACTGTCGCCTTCTAACGGCACGATGCCTTGGTAAGCCTGTGAGCCATCTTCAGATTTTGGATCTAAAGTAATGATAAATTGACCATGCTCAATTAACTCAAACAAATTTTGTTCGTCAGTAACATTGCCGCTCCATTTAGCCGTGGCACGCATTTTAAGTGATTGATCAACATCAGAATTACATTCCACCACCAGCAGTTTTAACGCGCCTTTACTTTGAATTTGCAATACTAGTGCACCATGCATTTTTAACGTAGCGGCCAGTAGGGCGCTAGCGGCCATCAGTTCGCCAAGTGCGCTGCGTAAACCTTGCGGCAATTGTTGCTGATTAAGCGCCTGTTGAAATGTTTGTGTGAGATTCACTAAGTTGCCGCGTACCGGTGTGTTTTCAAATACAAATCGTTGCAGGGTGTCGTGGTGATTTGTAGGTAGGTGAGTTTTCATGTGCTTATTTTAACATTCGCCTGGATTTATTTAATTAGTCATCGTTAAATAATTAATCCTTTGACAATCTAAATAAGAATCATTATCATTTAAGAATGTTAAATCATTCGAGTTGAATATCATGAATAAACGAATAGTAGGCCAAGCGCAATTGGCTGGCAATGCGACCTGTAAAGTACTTTATAACAAAGCTAAAGATGCTGTCGTGCTTGAAGTGGGCGGTACCTCACTTAAATTTAAGGCCAGCAGTTTTTTTATAATGAATGAAATGATGCGAAAAGCAGCGGCTAAGCTGGTGATGCAAACGGAATTGCATCATGCTATGGGTAAGCTTAGTAAATAATTTTACATGCAACCATTGTGCATGAATTATCGGCAGCTGGATGCGCTGAATAGCTCGGCGCATCCCTAAGTTGAGAAGCACACGAGTTATTACTCAAGAAACTTTGTGATTTCACCTGGCTTACGCAGCATTTTATCCACTTCGCCTAAATGCAATTCTTCCATGTAAATCATTTCGCGGGCATACTCTTCCAGCATCACAGAGTCGCCCTCAACTAACTTCAATAAAGACTTGTAAGCATTTAGCGAGGTCATTTCGTGCGCCAGAGATTCGCGTAGAATGTCACCAATATCGTGGTTATGTGTTTCTAATAAAGGGCCAATTGAAAGTGATGGGTGGCCACCTAAATGTGTAATGAGCTCTCCGGCTTTATCGGCATGGCCTAAAGACTCTGCTGCCTGTCCACGTAACCACGAAACAATCGGAATACGGTTATAGCCAAACACCATCAGCGCATAGTGCGTATAGCGCACCACGCCGGCAAGCTCCAGTTCTAAAATGTTATTTAGTGCTTTGATAACTGGACTGCTATCTGCATGATTAACTGACATTATGATGTCTCCTGTAATTAGCGTTGGCATGAGCTTTTACGCATTCTGCAAAGTATATAATAAAATTACAGCCTCCTATTGTAATGAGAATCATTATCATGTATATTTGCGCTTAATTGAGGATAATTCTCATTTAAAATGCAAGTCATATATTTAGGAGATAGGGGAATGCAAAAAAAACTATTGGGTTTGGCTATTACGGTAGCATTGGCATCAGGCAACGCACTGGCGGCAACCAGCGTTGAAGAAAAAATTGAAATTTTGCAGCAGGAAATTGAGGCGCTGAAAGATCAGGTTGCCAAGTCTGAGAATGGCAACAAAGTCAGCGGTATTCAGTCTTTTGCTGATAAAACTACTGTGGGTGGTTATGGCGAGTTACATTACAACAATTTTCAAGGAGATGTGCCGACAGGGTCGACTAGAGCTAAAGATGATATAGATTTTCATCGCTTTGTCTTGTTTTTTGGTCATCGCTTCAATGACTGGATCAGTTTCAAATCTGAACTTGAACTTGAACACTCTAATACTGAGAATAATGGGCAAGTGGAACTAGAGCAAGCTTATCTGGATTTCAATTTTAGCGAAAAAGTGAATGCGAAAGCCGGTATCTTCTTGATGCCAGTGGGTTTTTTGAACGAAACGCACGAGCCACCAACGTTTTATGGTGTAGAGCGCAATAATATTGAAACGCGTATTATCCCCACTACCTGGTGGGAAGCGGGTGTGAGCCTGTATGGTGAAGTGGCACCCGGCTGGAAATATCAGACAGGTGTAACGTCTAATCTTTCCGCAGAGCATTTTGAGAAATTTTCTACGAAAGGTGTGCGAGAAGCGCGACGCAATGTTTCAGAAGCGCCGGCAGAAAATGTTGCTTTTCATGGACGGTTGGATTACAGCGGTTTACCAGGCCTGACGGTTG
>PHCL01000168.1 GCA_002842195.1 Betaproteobacteria bacterium HGW-Betaproteobacteria-20
CATTTCTTTGGCATCTGACGCCACTTTGACAGTGAAGCCTTGTTCAGTAAGATAGCGTTGTAGTAACTCACGCAAACGCACATCGTCATCGACGACCAATATTTGTTTATTCTGATTCAACATGGTTATTTACACTCATATTTTAAAGTTATGTTTATTGGGTGATTCTAAGTCAGCATATATTAAAAAACTATATATTAAATAAATAAGTACAGCTATTTTAACTATAAATTAAATATTAAACTAATGTGGAACTAACATGCTGGTTTTTGTTCAATCCTGAATTGATAGCTTAATTGCATACGCGGTATTTTGTTACAAATATTTACAATTTCAACGGTAAGTGAAACAATCAGTTAACAATCGTACTTCATGATAATGCGTCTAAATTTAGCTAACCAATTTTAAAAGTTGATGCTTTGATTAAACTCACGTTAAATTTTTCCATGGCTCAATATACCTGCTTAGCCTTGTGTTTTGGGTTTGGTTTTCCGCTGAATGCAAGCGCCGGTGGTCGAATGATCTATGTTGGTGCTAATAATTTGGTGACCAATTCTGCGGTAGAAGATGAAGCCGCCCATGAAGGCATGCAACAGACGCTTAATCTCAACTTTAGTCCGGAAAATAGAGAGCAGTTGCGCCGTGCGCTGGAAGACTATGCGCGCTCTGTAGATCAGGATCACGAGCAAATTGAAGAGCGCCGTCGTGCCATGAGACAGAGTATGGAAGCACGTTTTTTCGATGCTGACAATGATGGTGATGGCACCATTGATAGACAGGAAGCGACCGAAAAACTCCCGCAGGTGGCTAGGCAATTCAGTCAAATAGATACCAATCAGGATAACGTGATTTCGCTTGACGAACTGACCGAGGCACAAAACCGCATGTATGAACGCAGAAAAGCCGCCGAAGCTGCACTTGAAGCGAAAAAGTTGCAAGCTGCCGCCGCTGCCGTTGCAGGCGAACCCAAAAGTAAGCCGGTGGTTAGTAATACAAAAAAACGTGCACTTTAGTATTTAGAGGTACCCTTTATTTTTTCAAACCCAAAACCATTTCCCCAAGAAAATTTATTTCCCCCACTTGATTTAATCAAAATCGGCATTTAGTCAAGACCAGCATTTCATCAAGTCTGGCGTTTGTTCTAATTTGAGTTTATCTCGCTGTGCGTTTATGTTGGCCTGAATTGATTGCCTGAATTAATTTTTTTACCAGAGTCTCTTTTTTCACTGGAATTAATTTTCACTGGAATTTATTTATAATAGTCCGGTAGTATTTGCCTATGCGCTTAATACTTGAAATTACCGAAAGCATCCAGCAAGTAAATGCCACTGACTGGAACGCTTTAATCGGCAATATGCCGCTACTAAGCCATGCATTTTTAAGTGCGCTTGAAACCTCCGAGTCGGTAGGCAAAGGCACTGGCTGGCAGCCAAGCCCGTTACTGGTGCGTGAGGATGGTCAATTAGTTGGTGCAATGCCGCTTTATATTAAAAGCCACTCTTACGGCGAATATGTATTTGATTGGGCATGGGCCGAAGCCTATGAGCGCAGCGGCCTCAATTATTATCCAAAATTATTGTCGGCTATTCCATTTTCGCCAATCACCAGCCCAAGGTTGCTTTCCGAAAATGTAAAAATTCAGGCTTTGATGATAGAGGCGTTGGGTGAAACAATGCGCCAGCACCAGTTGTCATCCGCCCATGTGCTTTTTCCGGATGAAGCTTCATCGGCAGCCTTAAAAAAAGCCGGCTGGCTGCAACGTGCTGGCGTTCAGTTTAGATGGCACAATAAAAATTACAGAGATTTTGAAGCGTTCTTGAGCACGTTAAGCCATGATAAACGTAAAAAAATTCATCAGGAACGTAAAAAAGTGGCCACATCAGGCGTGGTGTGCAAACACATTAAAGGCGCTGACATTACCCAGGTGCAATGGGATTTTTTTTACGCATGTTATAGCAATACCTATTTTGAGCATCGCTCAACGCCATATTTAACGCGTACATTCTTTAGTGAAATTGGCAAAACCATGCCGCAGAATATAGTGTTAATGGTGGCGGAAATAGATAACCAGCCTATCGCCAGTGCGCTTAATATATACAGTGAAACTACCCTGTACGGCCGTTATTGGGGGGCGATGCAATTTTTGTCAGGCTTACATTTTGAGCTTTGCTATTATCAAGCGCAGATGTTTTGCATTGCAGAAAGAATCAGCTATTTTGAGGGTGGAGCACAGGGTGAGCACAAGCTGGCGCGCGGATTTGAGCCGCGTCCGACTTGCTCATATCATAAAATCGCGCATCCGGATTTTGAGCTGGCGATTAAAGACTTTTTGTTGCGTGAATCTGCAGGCATCGCCGCTTATACAAATGAACTTGAAGAACGCGTGCCTTTTAAAGCTACATAAACTGGCAAGCTACGTAATTACCGGGCTAATTAACTTGCAGGTTAAGTAACTCGCAAGCTTACTACCAGGCAATTTCTGTTCCGTCATAAGCAATGAACTTGCCGGTATTTTCCAGACTTAAATTTTCAATCACTTTGCGCAGTCCAGTCACGCTTGTTTGCGTATCTATCAGCGCATTGCTGCCGCCCATATCCGTTTGTACCCAGCCAGGATGTAGCGTTACCACGCTGATGCCCTGCGGCTTCAAATCTATGGAGAGGCTTTTCATCACCATATTAACTGCCGCTTTGCTACTGCGATAAATATAGCTGCCTCCGCTGGTGTTGTCATCCATGCTACCCATTTTACTCGACAATGTAGCTAGTTTTTTGAGTGAACTTCTGGCGATATGTGGTGTAAAAGCCTGCGCCACCTTTAGCGGTGCCATGCTATTTATTTTAAAGGCTGTGGCCCATTCTTCAGCACTGCCATCGCCGTGCGGATAAACGCCGGCATTGTTAATCAGCACATCTATATTTTCATTTTTTAACTGTAAAGCCAATGCATCAATTTGCTTAAAATCGGCTACATCCAGCGCTAATATTTTAATGTTAGTATTTTTTGACGCCAGTGACAGCAAAGTGCCGGCCAAATGCGGCTCGCGACAACAGGCAATAACACGCCAGCCCAGCGAGGCATACTGTTTGGTGAATTCCAAGCCAATGCCACGGTTGGCACCAGTGATAAGTACTTGATAAGCGTTCATTCATATCTCCAGCATTAGCAAAAAATAAGGGTAATTATCCACTTTAAAACAAAAAAAGCTACATCCGAAGATGTAGCTTTAATCGCTTGAATGAGTAATTACTTGTTGTTGCAGTCGTGTTTCATCTCACCTGATTTACGACGTTCATCCATTTTAGCTTTCATATTAGTTTTCATGGCATCACGTTCGGCCTGGTCGATATTGCCATCATTATTGGTATCCATCCGGCTAAACATTTTATCAGCCATTTTTTGATGCGCAGCTGTAAACTCATCACGGCTAATCACGCCGTCTTTATTTGCATCAGCCTCTAGCATGCCGCCTTTATGCTCACAAACCTTGCCATCGCCACCATGATAATCGGCGTAAGCCATCTGAGATAAACCTAATGTTAATGTCGCTATTGTAATAATCTGTAGAATTTTCATTAGAACTCCTTAATCGTAAAAAGCACCGCCCGCATTTTAACGCTTTGATACTCTAAGCGTTGACACTAGCTGCTAATACGGGAGTTGGAGTCAATAAAATCATGAAACGTTCATTTTAATAATGCTGAGAGGGTTAACGCTCTTTATATCTACTCTAACTAGCCTAAGCCATTCAGCAGACTCGTGAACCACATATTAAAGTAAGGCTTCGTATATTTTGTTCAGTATATCAACTAAGTCAGCGCTGCAAAAATATGATCGCGAATCACATTCATATCACCCAGGCCATTGACAAACACATACTTAGGCGCGCCATTTGAGCCGCTGTTTGCCCAATCTACATAATATTTTACTAACGGTTTGGTTTGGCTGTGGTAAACCTCCAGACGTTTTTGCACGGTTTCCGCTGCATCGTCTGGGCGTTGTACCAGATCTTCGCCCGTTTCATCATCTTTAC
>PHCL01000169.1 GCA_002842195.1 Betaproteobacteria bacterium HGW-Betaproteobacteria-20
AAGCCAACCGCTGTTGCACACCAAAGCGGTGCTGTTCATCAATAATGGCTAAGCCGAGTTTTTTAAACTGCACCGCTTCCTGAAACAACGCGTGCGTACCAACGATTAGCTGCGCGCTGCCATCCGCGATGGATTGCAGCGCTGCATCACGGTCTTTTTTAGGCTGGCTGCCTGTTAACCATGCGATTGAAATATTGAGCGGCGTTAACCAAACCATCATTTTTCTATAATGCTGTTCGGCTAAAATTTCCGTGGGTGCCATTAACGCCACTTGCCAGCTACTTTCTATACTTTGCAGTGCCGCCATGCACGCGACTATGGTTTTGCCGCTACCCACATCACCTTGCAAGAGTCGCTGCATAGGGTGCGGCTGGGTTAAATCGTGCTCGATCTCCAGCGCCACTTTTTGTTGTGCCTGCGTTAGAGCAAATGGCAGACTTTTAAGTAATGCTGAAACCAGTTGTTTTGATGGGGTAAATTGCGGCGCATCTACACTGCGGCGGCGTGCATAATGCTTACGCATAGAAAGCTGCTGAGCAAGCAACTCATCAAAGGCCAGGCGGCGCCATTCTGGCGTGGTTTTATTTTCCAGACCTGATAAATCAACATCTGGCGGTGGGTTGTGCAAGGCTTTTAAACTTGCAGCAAAACTGGGAAAGCTAGAATTTTCTAAATGAACCTGTTGATATACGCTAGCCGGCAAAGTTTCATTCAACCCATTTTGTGCCAACGCAATGGCAATGGCTTTGCGCAAACTGCCTTGCGTAAACCCGGCGACTGTCGGATAAACGGGCGTTAGGGTTTCTGCAACGAAAGTTTTTTCACCTACGGCTTTACAGGTGGGATGCACCATTTCGTAACCATAAAAACCGCTGCGCACTTCACCATACACACGTAATTTTGCACCTACTTTGAGCGTGGCAATTTGGCTGGGATAAAAATTCAAAAAACGCAGGGTAAGTTGTCCGCTTGCGTCTTCCAGCCTTGCAATAAGCGCTTTGCGCGGCTTATAGGTGACTTCCGCATGTACAATTTCACCTTCCACTTGTGCAGCCTCGCCCACGCGTAAATCCCGCACTGCGGTGAGGTGTGTTTCATCAATATAACGTAGCGGTAAATGCAATAACAAGGCTTGCAGATTACTGATGCCGAGCTTGTTCAGGTTGGCAACAAGCGGCTTGCTGAATGCCTTTATTTCAGAGAGATTTGTCACAACGAAAGTTATAAAAGTGCTAACCGCATCTTATTCAGAAGATTTTTTTGCGCCATTACCTGCAGCATTACCCTTAGTTCTGTTAATACGCACTACATCAGGTATTTTGCGTAAACCGCGCATCAACTCCGCCAAATGAATACGGTTTTTAACCTGTACAGTAAAGTACAGATTGGCATAAGCGCTGCCATCTTCTTCTTCTACACTGACATTATCAATATTAGAACCTGCATCGGCGATGCCGGAAGCAATTTTTGCCAGCATGCCAGGCTGATTTGCCACGGTTAAATTAAGGTTGGTTTTGTATAGGCGCTGACTATCCGGTTCCCATTCTACATCCAGCCATTTATCCGGGTCTAAGCGAAATTTTCGTATGGCGGGGCAATCATGCGTATGAATCACCAGGCCTTTATCTTTATTGATAAACCCCAAAATCGGGTCGCCAGGAATCGGCCTGCAACACTGCGCAAACTGCACTGCCATGCCTTCAGAGCCAAGTATGGTAATGGTATCCAATGATTTCTTGGTGCTTTTTCCAAAAATCTTGCCTAAGAACTTGTTTATAGTCCCCTCAGGCGGCTCTTCAGGCACTTCTGCCATCGCCAACAGTTGGTGTGCCACCATCACATTTTGGCGTTTGCCTAAGCCGATGTCTGTCAATATTTCAGATTTCTTTTGCAGCCCATAGTCACGTATCAATTTCTGCCAATGCTGTTCTGTAATTAGGCTGGGTTCAACATGCAGTGCGCGCAAAGCCTGGTTAAGCATGCGCTCGCCCAGGTGAGCGGACTCAGTAGATTGCTGCGATTTCAAAAAATGACGAATATGCACGCGCGCACGGCCCGTGACGACATAATTCAGCCATGCTGGATTGGGCTTGGCCAGCGCACCTGTAATAATTTCAACATGGTCGCCATTGTGCAGCTCGGTACGTAGCGGGGCTAAGTCCTGATTTATGCGTACAGCCACGCAACTATTGCCAACATCAGAATGGACTGCGTAAGCAAAATCTACCGCAGTGGCACCTTTAGGCAAGGCCAATATTTTACCTTTAGGCGTAAATACATAGACTTCATCCGGAAACAAATCAATTTTAAGATGTTCCAGAAAGTCGATTGAATCGGCACTCTCGCCTTGAATTTCTAACAAGCGCTGCAACCACTGGTGGGTTTGTTGCTGCAATGCGGTTAACTGTGCATCACTGGCTTTGTACAGCCAATGTGCCGCTACGCCAGCATCGGCGATATTGTGCATTTCGGCGCTACGAATCTGCACCTCGATTGGTGTACCGAACGGGCCAAATAAAGTGGTGTGCAGAGACTGGTAACCATTGGCCTTAGGAATCGCGATATAGTCTTTAAATTTACTGGGAATTGGCTTATAAAGTGCATGCAACGCACCTAAAGCGATGTAGCAACTGGGCAGGTCTTTAACAACCACACGAAAACCATAAATGTCATAAATTTGCGAGAACGGCGTCGCCTTACTCGTCATTTTTTTGTAAATACTGTAAAGATGCTTTTCACGCCCTGAAACATCAGCATCAATATTCAAACTGGCAAGTTGCTGCTTAATCGATTCAAGTATCTTACTCACCACTTCTTTACGATTACCCCTTGCAGCCATAATCGCTTTAGAAATTGCCCGAAAGCGCATGGGGAACAAATACTTAAAGCTTAAATCTTCAAGCTCCTGGTAAATAGCATTTAAGCCTAAACGATTGGCGATTGGCGCATAAATATCCAGGGTTTCTTTAGCGATAAGCTTTTGCTTTTCAGGCTTCATCGCCTCCAGCGTCTGCATGTTATGCAATCTATCAGCTAATTTCACTAAAATTACACGCACATCCTGGCTCATCGCCAGTAGCATTTTTCTAAAATTTTCTGCCTGTGCTTCACTTGCACTTTGAAACTCAATTTTGTCTAACTTGGTAACGCCATCTACCAGTTCGGCCACTTGCTGGCCAAATTTTTCTGTAATCTCATGTGTGGTGATGGTCGTATCTTCAACCACATCATGCAATAAAGCCGCTAAGACAGTAGGCACGTCCATGTGCAAATCAGCCAATATGCAAGCAACAGATACTGGATGCGTAATATAAGGCTCGCCAGTTTTGCGCACCACGCCATCGTGCGCCTGAAAGGCATAACGATAGCCCTCCCAAATCAGGGCCATATCTTGAGGTTTTAGGTATTGTTTAAGACGTAAAGTTAAGGCTGAATCCTCGCTGTCCGCAGGCAGCAAGGGCGCTAAACCTAGTTTATCTGAGCCGAGCTTCGCATCGCTTGGTTTTCCCAAACTAGCGTTGGATGATTCCGCGTTATGATGTGTTGCGGTTTTCGACATGACGCTTTCACTGCTGACTTAAATTAAAACGCCGGTCTTAAACGCGATTTAAAAGCTCTAAACCTACTTTACCAGCCGCAATTTCACGCAGAGCCAGTACGGTTGGTTTGTCACGCAAGCCTTGTACATTAATCAATGGTTCAGCACCATTATGCAATTGACGAGCGCGATAAGCCGCCACTAAAGTCAAGTGAAATCGGTTTGGGATTTGCTCTAAGCAATCATCTACTGTAATACGTGCCATGGCAATGTTTCCTATTGAATTTAAGTTAAAGATTACGTGAGTGCTTGAATCAAACTTGCATAGCGCTGCAGCTGCACTGAACATGCGAGCCGTTGTGCACGAATAATGGCGCTAATATCCTGCAATGCAACATCAAAATCATCGTTGATTGTAACATAATCAAACTCGCCCACGTGGCGCATTTCTGTCCGTGCCGCAGCCACACGCTTAGCGATAACCTC
>PHCL01000170.1 GCA_002842195.1 Betaproteobacteria bacterium HGW-Betaproteobacteria-20
TTCAAAAAACAGTGATTGGAGTTTTACCATGAGATATTTACTGATAGCTTTATTCATAGGCGTTTTAGCGGCTTGCAAGCCTGCCACCGAAGCGAATCAATTGGTGGCCACCGACATTACCGGTGCGGATTTTGGTCAAGTCTTGAACTTAACTGACCACACGGGCAAACAGCGCACCATGGCAGACTTTAAGGGTAAAGCTGTGGCTTTGTTTTTTGGCTACACACACTGCCCGGACGTATGTCCAACGACAATGGCCGACCTGAAACAAACCATGAAGCTACTCGGGCCACGCGCAGATGAACTACAAGTATTGTTTGTAACGCTGGACCCTGCGCGTGATTCGCAAGCCGTGTTAGCCCAATATGTACCATCATTTGATGCGCGATTTATTGGTTTGCGTGGTAGCGAGCAAGAAATAGCCGACACCGCTGCAGGCTTTAAAATATATGCAAAAAAGGTTGATGCGCAAGGTCAGGGCGGCTACACCGTAGACCATAGTGCAGGCATGTATGTGTTTGATAAAACGGGAAAGATCAGGCTTTATGTGGATTATGGTGAAAAACCTGCCGATATGGCGAATGACATTAAACAGATTCTTTAATTTTTTACATCAGTAATCGCAGACATGCAGGCATTAAAGCCTTACGAGAGAAAAACACTGCCCTGCGAGCCTCTATCTGTAAGGCTCACAGGGCAGCACTAAGGAAGGCGTGTTAAATATGACGAAAAAAGTGTGTTTTACAATTACTTAACACAATTTTTTTAGGGGCGTTGCTACATGATGTGCAGTTTTGGAGACCAGCTTTTAAGTTCTTTTTCCGCGGCTTTATAATCTGGGTAAATGCTGGCAACGGTTGCCCAGAACTTTGGCGAGTGATTCATTTCTTTTAAGTGCGCCAGCTCATGGCACACTACGTAATTAATAATGTGCGGCGGTGCTTGCAGCAAGCGCCAGTTCAACCGAATTTCTTTGCGGCTGTTGCAGCTGCCCCAGCGCGATTTGGCGTTTGATAAAGTAAGTGATTTAAAATCCACGCCTAGTTTGCTTGAAAAAATTTCTAAACGCCGCGCAAAGTCAGCCAGTGCCTGTTTTTTATACCATTGAATCACCTTGTGTGAAACAGCCGCTTGGTCTGCATGATTTGGCATGGCTAATTGCAGAAATCCAGGCGTGTGTTCAACGGCTTTTGAGCGTACGTTATGCTCAATAGCCAGTGTAATGGTGTTGCCCAGCAGTAGCAGCTGTTCGCTGTCTTGCCACTGTACCACCGGTATTTTATACAAGGTCAGCGCGGTTAGTTTTTTGCGTATCCAATCGGCTTTCAGCACAATAATGTCTTCAAGTTGCGATTGCGAAATGCGTTTAGGCGCATGTATCACCAAGCCTGTAGCGGTGATTTTTAAGCCGACGGTGCGACGCTGGCGGCGTTCCAACTGGTAATGCAATTGGTCGCCAGTGGGTAGCGTGAGTGTATGGCTCATGGTTTTAATGTGGCCATTTCAGTTTCAATCCAGTCTTCCACTTGCTGGTTGACGACATCTGTTTTTAAGCCAGCGGTTTGAATGGGTTTGCCAATATGAATCTGGATAATGCCCGGTTTTTTGATGAATGTATTTTTAGCCCAGTATTCACCTGCGTTGTGGGCAACGGGAACGACTTGGGTTTGTGTGTGCGTTGCCAGCCATGCGCCGCCAATATGATATTTTCCGCGTTCCCCTGGCGCTTTGCGTGTACCTTCAGGAAATATGACGACCCAAAGCCCTTTATCCAATCTTGCCTTTCCTTTGGCAACTAGCTTTTTCAACGCTTCGCGTCCGGCACTGCGATCAATTGCAATCGGCGACGACATTGCTAATCCCCAGCCGAATATCGGAATCCACAATAACTCACGCTTTAACACGTAAACCTGCGTAGGAAAAATGGCTTGAAATGCCAGCGTTTCCCATGCGGACTGATGCTTCGCAAGAATGATGCTGGGGGGATCAGGCAGGTTTTCAAGACCGGTAACTTCATGGCGAATATTGCAGGTGAGCTTCAGCCACCACAGCATACTGCGTGCCCAGCCCGAGATTAAATCATTACGCGCAATTGGGTTAAGCGGCATTGCAAGCAATGCAATAAAAGTGAATATGGGCGCAGTAATCACCTGACCCATGAAAAACAAAAATGAACGTAAAAACAACATCAGGTTTGTTCAGCAATGATACGTTGTGCCGCTTCGGCTAAATCTGCGCATATCCAGGTATTTTTAGGCAAAGCTTTGTCAGAATCCTGCATGGAAGCGGCTAAAGTGGCCTCGCCCTTACCGGTACGTACTAAAATTGGCTGGCAACCCGCATTGGCAAATGCCTGCAAATCACGTAGCGCATCGCCCACCGCTGGTACGCCTTTTAAATCCACTGAAAATCGCTTGCCAATCGCTTCTAACATACCCGTATCTGGCTTGCGGCAATGGCAATGTTCATCTGCTGCGTGCGGGCAATAAAATATCGCATCTATACGGCCACCCACAACGGCTAATTCGCGATGCATTTTGTCATGGATGCTATTCAGCGTAGCCATATCAAACAAGCCACGACTCACGCCGGATTGATTGGTAGCAATGGCAACTCTGAAACCAGACTGGTTGAGTAAGGCAATGGCTTCAAGGCTGCCCGTAATCGGAATCCACTCGTTTGGATTTTTAATGAAATTGGCGGAATCCTGGTTGATTACGCCGTCGCGGTCCAGGATGACGAGTTTCACAGGGTTACCCCGTCATTGTCATTACTGTTCCCTGAGCTTGTCGAAGGGTGGTGACAATCTATTTTCTTGTTCAATTTACCGCCACCCTTCGACAAGCTCAGGGAACAGCGGGAATGGCGAAATCGAGGCATAGTGATTAACTCGCCAGCTTAGATAAATCTGCAACGCGGTTCATGGTCTGGTGCAAAGTCGCTAACAAGCCTAGGCGATTTGCCTTGAGTGCAGGGTCGTCCGTATTCACCATGACGTTGTCGAAGAAGTCATCTACAGGCGCTTTTAATGCGGCCAATGCTTGCAGTGAGGCTGCGTAATCAGCACTTTCAAACAGTATATCGGCTTCAGGTTTGACTTCAGTCAAGGCTTTATTGAGCGCAATTTCAGCGGGCTCTTGTAATAAATTAGCATTTACTTCAGCGCTAACTTCACCTTCCACTTTTTTCAGAATATTGCCTACGCGTTTGTTGGCGGCGGCAAGGGCAGGGGCTTCTGCAAGTGTGGAAAAAGTACGCACGGCAGTCAGGCGTTGCGGGATTTCACTCAATAACTCAGGGTGGAGCGATAGTACCGCATCCACTTCCTGTGGGCTTGCACCTTGTTCGCGCAGGTTGACACTCAGGCGGTCAAAGCAGAATTCTTTGACAGACTGCACAATTGCAACCTGGCTACCGGTATCAGTATCAAATTGCTTAAGTACGTCGTGAATAAGATCACTAAACGGCAGTGGTAACCGGCATTCAATTAGCATGCGGATAATACCAAGTGCCTGACGACGTAAGCCAAAAGGATCTTTATCGCCTGTCGGTTTTTCACCGATGCTAAATAAACCGACCAAAGTTTCTAGCTTATCTGCCAAGGCAACGATGATGCCAACCTTATTGCGTGGCAACTCATCGCCAGCAAAACGTGGCTTGTAATGGTCCTCAATAGCATAAGCAACTTCGTTATCCATCCCTTCATGCTGGGCGTAATAGCGCCCCATAATGCCTTGCAACTCCGGAAATTCGCCGACCATGTCTGTGAGTAAATCTACTTTTGATAAACCAGCAGCAAGGTTTACTTTTTGGCTAAGCGTATTATCGCCAATCTGGCTGGCAATATGAGTGGCAATTTTAACTACACGTAGATTGCGTTGCGCCTGATTGCCTAATTTATTGTGGTAAACCACTTTATCTAAACTACTTAATCTGCTTTCCAGCGTCCTTTTACGATCCTGGTCGAAGAAAAATTTAGCATCTGCTAACCTT
>PHCL01000171.1 GCA_002842195.1 Betaproteobacteria bacterium HGW-Betaproteobacteria-20
GTTACATCAAAATAATCTGCGGCAAATTTTGTACCCAGTCGGCCAAAACCTGTAATGACTTCATCAAATATCAACAAAATACCGTAATTTGTGCAAATTTCGCGTAAGCGTTTTAAATAACCTGCCGGCGGCACAATAACACCCGCCGAACCTTGCATGGGCTCTACAATTAACGCGGCGATTGTGGATGGGTCGTGCAAAGTGATAATGCGTTGCTCGAACTCATTGGCCAGCGCCACACCGCCATCTTCAGGTACGCCTTTAGTAAAAGCATTATTTGCTATATCGAGTGGGTGGCGAATATGATCAATGCCAGACAGCGCATTGCCAAATGCTTTGCGATTGCCGGCAATGCCACCGACTGAAATGCCGCCAAAATTCACGCCGTGATAACCGCGTTCGCGTCCAATTAGTTTGTTTCGCAGAGGATTGCCACACACCCGATGATAAGCCAGTGCGATTTTAAGCGCAGTGTCGGCAGATTCTGAACCGGAATTGGTGAAAAATATTCTATCCAAACCAGCAGGCATATACTCTGCAAGGCGGGTAGCGGCTTCAAATGCTAATGGATGGCTGGATTGAAAAGCCGGTGCGTAATCAAGCGTAAGTAGTTGTTTGCCCACCGCTGTTGCAATTTCCTTTCGCCCATGTCCTGCCGGCGTACACCATAGGCCTGCCGTACCATCGAGTATTGTGCGATTGTCTATAGAAGTGTAGTAATTACCTTTGGCGGCTTTGAATAAGCGCGGCATGCTTTTAAACTGCCGATTGGCAGTAAAAGGCACCCAGTAATTTGTTAAATCAGGGATTTTAACGTGTTGTGTATCTGACATGATTGTATATTTAAACTCACTTTTCAGCTTTATCTAGCATATCATTAAGTGTTTAGCATCATATGTCAATGATGGTTTTTAAAATATTTAACATACTGATTTAATTGGCATTAAAGTTTACAATGTTATTGTATATTTAACACTTTAAACACACGTTATTTCAAAGGTGCTATATGGATATAGATTTAGGTGCAAGGTTGAAAATAGTTCGCTTGAGGCATCAGCTTTCACAACGTGCGCTGGCAAAAAAAGCGGGGGTTGCCAATGCCAGCATTTCTCTCATAGAGTCTGGCCATACCAGTCCGTCAGTCAGTGCACTAAAACGTATTTTGGCGGGCATTCCTATGACACTGGCTGAATTTTTCTCCGACGAATTACCTGGCATGAAAAGCGAAATATTTTACCGTGCTGAATCGCTCACCGAAATTAGCGGAGGCGAAGGTATTTCTTATCGTCAAATTGGTTCGGCCAAGGCCGGGCACGTCCTGCAAATACTTTATGAAACCTATGAAATCGGGGCTGACACAGGCTTGGTAATGCTACAGCATGAAGGCGAAGAGGGCGCCGTGATACTCACAGGGCGACTCGAGGTTACTGTAGGGGAATCTACACGTGTATTAAGTGCTGGTGATGCTTATTACTTTAACAGTCGCCAGCCGCATCGCTTTCGCAATGTTGGCAATGCGCCTTGTACACTAGTGAGTTCGTGTAGCCCACCAACGTTTTAAGCTGCAATTACCAGCATAATCATGCTGATTATCACTAATATTTTTCTGTAAAGTAAACTGAAATTTTCTGATTTAATAGGAGGTTGCTAATGTTCGATATTGACGAAAGGAAGTTGATTGAGAATCACCAACCCTGCAGAAGCTTAGGGTAATATCTTTAAGATAACAATAGAAACACCGTCGGCCGTTTGTGTAAATCAGGAAGTGGGGATTTTTTCCAATTTGTGACGGTTTTTGTCATGATCATTTCACTACTCAAGCTTATATCACACGCGATGCACAGCCTTGTGTTTGGCTGACAGACACTTAAAATAGCCTCCAGCATGTGTTGGTTACGATACGGCGTTTCAATAAACAATTGTGTTTCTTTGTGTGTAAGTGAGCGTTTTTCAATTTCTTTAAGCTTTTGGTTGCGTTGCATTTTATCCACCGGCAAATAACCCAAAAACGCAAATTGCTGGCCATTAAGACCTGATGCCATGAGGCTTAATAAAATAGAGCTTGGCCCCACTAACGGAATAACGCGAATGCCTTTTTGATGCGCTAATTCCACCAGTTTTGCACCAGGATCAACCACCCCCGGGCAACCTGCGTCACTCATCAACCCCAGGTCTTTACCCGCCAGTAAGGGCGCTAATAAAACAGCAATGTCTTTGTCTTCGGTATGCTCATTCAGCAGGTTTAAAGTTAGCTCACGTACTGGCTTGGCGGTTTTAATGGTGCTTAAGAAGTGACGGGCCGACTTTTCGCTTTCTACAACAAATGTGTCGAGTTGCTGTGCAATGCTAACGACATCAGGCGGCAACACCTGGGTAATGTTGTCATCGCCTAGCGTAACGGGGATTAGGTAAAGTGTGCCTAGTTTCATTTATTGCCGATCATTTTTTTCGTGTTATTCTGACGCAAGTCAGCGTTTTTTAAAACTGGTCTTCGTCAAATAATGTGTATTTGAAGTTTAAAATAGTTTTTAGTCTAACTTCAATATTGTGGATTTAATACTTTTACTAACCTTACAGTTTAGTTTTGATTTTGTGTATGGCTGATTATACTCAGACCAATTGCCCCGTGGTTATTATCCATGGATATATTTCAATGGACGCTTTGCGGCAAGCTGATTTAGAGGTCAAATTGTAAAAACTGATTTAATCCAGAAGTTCACCAATTTCGAACGGGCGGTAGAGAAATCTCCGTTGCAGGCCTTTGATTACAAAGGTTCACCTGCCTTAGCAGTCATTTAACAACAAAAATTACATGGGCTCAACTGATGAGCTTAATTTTTTGTAATATTACGCACAATGAACAGCATTATTCCACCAACGGAGCAATTAAGGTTGCATCACCTTGTGCCGACCGATGGGTTGGGCGGCAATGCCTCGATGGAGCGAAGAATAGCCCGCGTAATAGCTTCTCTTTTCGGAAGATCGGCCATTCTATTTGGCGTGTCAATATTCAGAGCAAAGAAAACTGGACCAGTTGGCCACTCGACCCATCCAACCCACCAACCCATTTTCCCATCCCAGCCTGTCTTAGCGCGTAGTATCCAGTCGCGTCCAGCCTCGACAATCATGATGTCTTTAACCAAACGCTGGTGTTCTACGCGAAACGGGAGTTGATTTTTATAAAGACGCTTTAGGAAGGTAATCTGCTCGTATGCTGAAATTGCAAGATTGCCATCAATCCAGTAGTCGCCATGCTTGGTAGATGGATCGGCATTTCCATAGTTTAGTTTTCTGAGATAGTCTCTTGCCCTGGCTTCGCCGATTTCTCTTGCAAACAGTTCATATACCCAAACGACAGAGTTGCGCATGGCTGATCGTAGGTCTTGGTCTTGATTATGTGGTGCGAAGTCTCTTACTACCCCATCCCATTTAAAAACCTGAAACTCATCACGAACAGCCCCTGCATTCAGTGCAAAGAGTGTGTGTGGAATCTTGAATGTGGAAGCGGGCGAGTAGCGTTTTTTAGCCCGATTTTCATCGTAAACTGATGTGGATTGAATATTTATACGCTCATCTGCTACAACGATTGTCCCTTGGGCATCGAACTCATTGAAGATATTTCCCCAATCAGAACGGTCATGCACATTGTCTTGTGCATGACTAAGAGAGACGAATGAAAAAACTGAAAATAGAAGTGCGAAGATTCTGACTCTCACAAGATTTCCTTTGATGCCCAACGTTTGAATTCAATGGTCTTGCACGGCTTCATGCGCAAAGTCTCGGTGGAATGATGGGTTGGACCATTGATGGTAAAGACCTAATGTACTTGCAGCTATTTTTAAGATTAAATTGAAGCGCCACCATCTATCACCAAATCTTGGCCGACTACGAAGCCCGCGCCATCTGAACATAACCACAAAACAGCGGAAGAAATTTCATCAAGTTTGGCTACCCGCCCAGATGGATTGGTTGA
>PHCL01000172.1 GCA_002842195.1 Betaproteobacteria bacterium HGW-Betaproteobacteria-20
AATAGCAGGTTGGCAAGTGCCAACTTCAACAATTGACAAGCCCCTATGGAAATAATTGTACACAACGTCATTACGCTGTGTCCGCCTGCCGCAGCAATTTCCAAAGCACGCTTAGGCACACTTTGCGCTTTTACATCGCTAAAGTCTGGATACGTCAGCTCTGAAATAAACTCGACGAATTCCAATTGCGTTAATGGGGTATGTCCGCATAAATGTGCGCATACTTCCAACAATGAGGCTGCAGGATAGATAACGGCTTCACGGACTAGCGCGGCTTCGGCTGCACTGGTTTGGGGCAAGATAAAGGCTCGCTTTTGTTGCATCTTTTTGTCTTTGCCGTAACCTGCGTCGCGCACCATGCTAGAGGTCATTGCCAGCGCACCGCGAATAGGGCGTAACTCACCAGTGAGTGCCAGCTCGCCTGCAAACTCGTAGCGTGATAAGGGTTCCGTTGGAATCTGCCCAGAGGCAGCCAAAATGCCTAACGCTATGGGCAAATCATAACGTCCACTTTCTTTTGGTAAATCGGCAGGGGCAAGGTTCACAGTGATGCGTCGCGCGGGAAATTCAAACTGTGCAGTCTGCAAAGCTGCACGCACGCGGTCTTTACTTTCCTTAACCTCAGCCTCGGGCAAGCCAACAATAGTAAAGCTAGGCAAACCATTTGCAAGGTGCACCTCAACCACCACTTCAGGGGCGTCCATACCGCTTAAAGCACGGCTATAGAGTACGGCTAGACTCATTGTTGTCCTTACTTATTGACTTAGACTACTTGATTTTCGCTTCTAATTCGTTCAACTTTTTTTCGAGCATGGCGAGCTTTTCACGCGCATTGCGCAACACTTCAGTTTGCACATCAAACTCTTCACGTGAAACCAGCTCCATTTTGGTGAACGCGCCCTTTAATAGTGCATTTATATTTTTATCAAGGTCATCGAGTGGAGATTCTTTCACCACCTCTTTGATTTTATTAGATATTTCATCAATCTTAGCTTGCATTTTATTTTGGCTAAACATATTTATTCCTCAAATTACACACAGTTTATCAGGTTTTATAGTGCAAATACTAATGTACATTTTAATTTAAATCCATTTATCCTATTGATTATAAAGATTATTTAAGTTGGCACATGCTTTGCTTATGTAACATGGAATATTATTTATTCTTTACATTCAATCAAGGAGAAAAGCGTTATGCGTAAATCATTATTATCACTTGCTGTATTAAGTGTGCTTTCTGTGCCTGCATTATCATTTGCTGATGAAGTGACCACGCCTGCCGTCGCCGAACCAGCATCCCCACATACTATTGCTTACAATGTTGGTTTATATAGTCAATATATTTTCCGTGGTTTAACCCAGACGCGCGAAGACCCAGCACTGCAAGGCGGGGTTGATTACACTCATGCTAGCGGTTTTTATGCTGGCGCATGGGGTTCTAACATTAGCTGGTTAACTGATGCAGATGCATACAAAAGCTCCAGTCTGGAACTCGACCTTTATGGTGGATATGCCAACACCATTGGTGATACAGGTGTTGGTTATAATGTCGGCTTGTTACAGTATATTTACCCAGGCACAAAAAATGCGGGGGTAAAAAATGCTGAAACCACTGAAGCTTACGGTAGCCTGTCTTATGGTTGGGTATCTGCTAAAGTATCTGCCGTGCTGTCTGATGGTGCGTTCGGATTTACAAATGCTGATGGTAGCACATACTCTGAACTTAATTTCACCGTGCCATTTGGCAGCGGTTTTTCAGCTGTAGCACATGCTGGTTACCAAGACTTTACTGGTAAAGGTAATAGCCAGTTTGATTATGCCGATTGGAAACTAGGCGTTACTAAATCATGGGACAACGGCATAAATTTAGGCGCGTACTACACAGATACCGATGGTAAAAAGTCTGACTTTACTGATGCCTCTGGTCAAAATATTGCACAAAGTCAATTCACCGTTTTTGTACAAAAAACTTTTTAACGTAACGCGTGCAGGCGTGAACTTGCACATACTTGGGAGACACTCATGAAATTTGTATCCGCAATTATCAAGCCATTTAAGCTTGACGAGGTGCGTGAAGCCCTATCAAACATAGGGGTTCAAGGCATAACTGTAACTGAAGTAAAAGGTTTTGGTCGACAAAAAGGCCACACTGAGCTGTATCGCGGTGCGGAATATGTGGTAGATTTTTTACCTAAAGTTAAATTGGAAGTCGCGATTGATAACAGCTTGTTGGACCAGGTAATTGAGGCCATTGAGAAATCAGCGGCCACAGGTAAAATTGGTGACGGCAAGATTTTCATCACCGACTTGGAACAAGCTATTCGCATACGTACCGGTGAAACCGGCGTAGAAGCCTTATAAGGGGATCATGATGAAAAAAATACTCTCGATGTTTGCTTTAGTAACCGCACTAGGACTTGGTTTTACAGCAAATACTTTTGCTGAAAATGTCATGCAAGTTCCTGAAGTAGCAACAGAAGCTATGGCTATTGAAGCCGAAACGCCTGTGGCCGATGTTGCTACACCTGTAACGGCTGAAGTTGAAGCCGAGGCACCTGCTACATTAGATTCCGGCAGTACTGGCTGGATGATTATGGCGACTATTTTAGTCTTGCTAATGATTATTCCTGGTTTGGCACTGTTTTACGGTGGCTTAGTACGCACCAAAAACATGTTGTCGGTGTTGATGCAAGTGTTTGTCATTACCGCCATGGTGTCCGTCATTTGGGCAGTGTATGGCTATAGTTTTGCATTTACCGATGGTGGCAGCTTAAATGGGTTTATTGGTGGCGGTAGTAAAACATTTTTAGCCGGCGTTACCCCTGACTCTTTAAGTGGTGTGATTCCAGAATATGTTTTCTTAACCTTCCAACTGACATTTGCGGCTATTACACCGGCCTTGATTGTCGGCGGTTTTGCTGAACGCATGAAGTTTTCTGCAGTGCTCGCATTTGTAGCACTTTGGGTGACTTTTGTGTATATCCCGATTGCACACATGGTGTGGGGCGGCGGTTTTCTGGCTGAATTAGGTGCTAAAGACTTTGCTGGCGGTACGGTAGTGCACATCAATGCAGGTATTGCTGCACTGGTTGGCGCAATACTACTCGGCAAACGTATTGGTTACGGCAAAGAAGCCATGACACCCCACAGCATGGTAATGACCATGATTGGTGCATCATTACTATGGGTGGGTTGGTTTGGCTTTAACGTGGGTAGTGAACTAGCTGCCGATGGCACTGCAGGTTTGGCCTTGATTAACACACAATTGGCAACAGCTGCCGCAGTCATGTCCTGGATCTTTATCGAATGGTTAGCCAAAGGCAAACCTTCTATGCTGGGTGGTGCATCTGGCGCAGTTGCTGGCTTGGTAGCCATTACGCCAGCCTGTGGCTTTATTGGCCCGATGGGTGCCATTATTCTAGGGTTTGTTGCAAGTTTAGCAAGCTTCTGGGCTGTCACCAGCTTAAAAAGCATGCTAGGTTATGATGACTCTCTAGACGTATTTGGTATTCACGGTGTTGCCGGCATCATCGGTGCAATCGGTACCGGTGTGTTTATGAGCGCTGGTCTAGGCGGTGTTGGCTATGCTGACGGTGTAACAATGTCTAACCAAGTGACTACACAAGGCATTGCTGTGGGTGTAACTGTTGTTTGGGCGGGTGTCATCAGCTACATTCTGTTTAAAGTAGTCGATGTGTTAATCGGGTTACGTGTCAGTGAAGAATCTGAACGTGAAGGTTTAGATACAACTGAGCATGGCGAGCGTGCGTATCACATGTAAATAACCAACTTCAGTTGATATATTTTATGGAGATGCCATGAACTGGTGCCACATGTAATTAAGTTATAACATTTGCACCGAAAAAGGCTCACTTTGATAAGAAGTGAGCCTTTTTTATAGTGTAGTGGCTGGCATGCAAAACAAGACTTGCTTGATACTCAGCCATTTGAAGAATT
>PHCL01000173.1 GCA_002842195.1 Betaproteobacteria bacterium HGW-Betaproteobacteria-20
ATTTAATCAGAATAACTTCATGATTCATACTTCATAAAAAAACCAAGTGCCTTGCGACTTAACCAAGAAATATCAGGTTAAGTTGGCACCAATAAATGACTGCGTGGAATTTTTGACAATACTGACGTAAATTTGACGCTTACACGCCATTGTATGTAGTCCATTTGCAATGCCATCAAACTCATTAAAAGGCTGCAAGCTAGTATTTACAAGCTTCTGCAGCCTTTTTAACGTCCATATGCTTAATATATGCCTAATGCTGATAAATGGCATAGACATTGCAATTACTCACTTATCTAAACTTTAGGGCCACGCGCTAAGCCAACGCCGCCTTGGAAAATATAAAGATAATGACTAATTACAACATGACAATGACGCTACTGTTTATTTTGCTGGGCTACGTTGCAATATTGCTCACGTTTAACTTTTTTAATCAGCTTAAGCATTCGCGTACTAATGACAAAAGCACTGATACTGACGCTTCGACTGCGAGTAATAGTGAAAACACACGATATGCAGATAGCGTCGAAATCACCGCCGATACAGACCAGCTGATTGACCTTCAATTCGATTTGCAAAGCGCGCTGGCTAACGACGAGCTACAACTGAATTATCAAATAAAAGTCGACAGCATTACCAGAGAACCGGTAGGCGCAGAAGCCTTATTGCGCTGGCAGCATCCCATAAAAGGTCTGCTGTATCCTGCGGACTTTATGCACGCGGCCGATCGATTTGACTTAAGTTATGCCATTAACAAATGGGTTGTTGAAGAGAGTTGCCGCACTTTGCGCCAATTAAGTGACATGAGCCTGCCGTTCAATATTTCAATCAACCTGTCGCACCATCAAATTGCAAATGCTAATTTTGTTTATGACGTTAGCCGTCAACTCAAACGCTTTGACTTAGCTAACACTAGTTTAAGTTTTGATTTAACTGAAGTTGATGCACAAAAAGACCAGACACAATTTAAGAATCAACTGAAACGCTTTAAAGATGCTGGCATCAGTGTTGCCATTGACAGTTTTGGCATGCACTCATCCAGCACAACTAACCTTGAAAACTGGCCAGTAAACGAACTTAAACTGGCCCCGGCTTTTACGCTGGATGTGGCCAACAGTCATGAAACACGCGATATTGTTCAATCTGTGATTGAACTTGCCCATAGACTTGAATTGAACGTGGTGGCAGAAGGCGTTGAAACAGAAAGTCAGCGTGAAGTCCTCGCAGAACTTGGCTGTGACCAAATGCAGGGATTTTTAATCACCCGCCCTTTACCTGAAGATAGGTTTATTCACTTACTGAAAAATATCAATCCACTCACTGCAGAAACCAGGCAGTATCCTAGCAAAAGGTATGAACAAGTATACCAATAGCCTTTAGGATTTACTTTACATTTGCGCTTTACACAATGACTTAAACTTACGCGCTCAGCATAAGTTCTGTACTTTTCCGTATTACTGTTAAAATACAGCTTTACTTAAAACGGTGGCCAAAAACGGTCATCATACCTACCTATTTCATGCAGCTATTCGGTATTCCCAACTGTAGCACCGTTAAAAAAGCCCGCGATTGGCTGACTAATAACAGCGTGGCCTACGAGTTTCACGACTTCAAGAAAAATGGCGTTAGCCGTAGCCTGCTTGAAAACTGGCTTAAGCAAATGCCCTGGGAAAAACTAGTCAACCGCGCAGGCATGACATGGCGAAATTTACCGGATGCCGATAAATCTGCCGTAATAGATGCGACCTCTGCAATCAATTTAATGCTGGAAAAAACTTCCGTGATTAAACGCCCGGTATTAGTAAAAGATGGCAAAATCGTATGCCTGGGATTTACTGAAGCCGCTTATAAAGAGTTATTGCCATGAATTCACCCACACACAGCAACACATTAGATTTAGCGATAGATTTACTCAAGCGCCAATCCAACACGCCTTTGGATGCAGGTTGTCAGGCACTGATGATTTCGCGCCTGGAACCGCTGGGTTTTAAAATTGAGCGCATGCGTTTTGGTGATGTAGATAATTTATACGCACGGCGCGGCAGCACTGGCCCGCTACTGGTGTTTGCAGGCCATACCGACGTAGTGCCGACCGGCCCGTTAGATAAGTGGCACACGCCACCATTTGAACCCACCATTAAAGATGGCATGCTCTATGCGCGCGGTGCGGCAGATATGAAAACATCGCTCGCGGCTTTTATCACCAGCATTGAAGAATTTATTGCAGAAAATCCAGACCACAGCGGCTCAATCGGTTTGTTGATTACCTCTGACGAAGAAGGCGTTGCGGTGGATGGCACCGTTAAAGTGGTTGAAGTACTGAAAGCGCGTGGTGAATTGATAGACTACTGTATCGTTGGCGAACCTACCTCTAATAAAGTTGTAGGCGACATGATTAAAAATGGCCGCCGTGGCTCACTGTCCGGCAAGCTTACCGTTAAAGGCGTGCAGGGTCATATTGCCTACCCGCATTTAATCAAGAATCCTATCCATCTGGTCGCCCCCGCTATTAAAGACATGGTTGAAACCATTTGGGATACAGGCAATGAATATTTTCCGCCTACCTCATGGCAAATCAGCAATATAAACGGCGGCACAGGGGCTACCAACGTGGTGCCCGGCGAAGTCGAGATTTTATTCAACTTCAGGTTTTGCACTGCCAGCACTGAGCAAAATTTAAAAGAGCGTATTTATGCGATTTTAGATAAGCATGCGCTGGAATATGATTTAGAGTGGGAATATTCACCGCCTTACATCACGCCCCGCAGCAACCTGGTAGAGGCAATTACGCAGGCAATTCAACAAGCTTATGGCGTAACGCCCGAGCTATCCACCACCGGCGGCACTTCAGACGGTCGCTTTATCGCTGACATCTGCAAGCAGGTGATTGAATTTGGCCCGCTGAATGCGACGATTCATAAACTGAATGAATGCGTAGGCGTGGCAGATATTGAGCCACTGAAAGAAACTTACAAACTGACAATGAAAACCTTACTCAAATGACGGCCTACACACAAGCGACTAATGAACTCCAAACCATCCGCGACTGGATTCGCTTTGCCGTTAGCCAGTTTGAAGCTTCGGATATTTTTTATGGTCACGGCACTGATAACGCCTACGATGAAGCGGTTTGGCTCATAATGAGCACGCTGCATCTACCCATGGATACCCTGGATAACTTTTTAGATGCCCGCATAACAATCGCCGAGCGTATTAAGCTGGCAAGCTTTATTGAGCAACGCATTACCCGGCACACGCCGACTGCTTACCTGGTTAAAGAAGCCTGGTTGCAAGGTCTTAAATTTTATGTAGATGAACGCGTACTGATTCCCCGTTCGTTTATTGCCGAGTTATTGAATAGTGATTCAAGCACTGGAGATTTAAGTCCCTGGATTGAATTTCCAGAAATGATAGAAAGCGCCGCAGACATCTGCACAGGTAGCGGTTGTCTGGGCATACTGCTTGCCAGTGTGTTTCCTAATGCGGCGATTGACGTGATTGATATTTCACAGGATGCCATTGATGTGGCCAATATCAACATTTCCAATTACGGCTTACAAGAACAAGTCACAGCGATCCGGTCAGACATGTTTGATGCACTAAAAGGCAAAAAATACGACGTCATCATCAGCAATCCACCGTATGTAGATGCGCCATCAATGGCCACATTACCGCAAGAGTATCAGAATGAACCGCAATTAGCACTTGGTAGCGGCGTTGCAGGTTTAGACCACACGCACACCATTCTGCGTGAAGCCGCGAATTACCTAAACGATGACGGCATACTGATTGTTGAAATCGGCCACAATCGCGAAGCTTTAGAAGCCGCTTACCCAAACATAATATTTAATTGGCTGGAAACTTCGTCAGGCAATGAATTTGTATTTTTACTCACCAAGTCGCAGCTAACTTGAACCACCCTTCGACAAGCTCAGGGAACGGAAAGGT
>PHCL01000174.1 GCA_002842195.1 Betaproteobacteria bacterium HGW-Betaproteobacteria-20
TTGCCCAAGTTGTATTTGACTATTCGCCATATTAAACATGGCATCAGATACCTTGGGACTTTCTGGATATAGTTCCAGCAGCTTTTGTTGCGTAACTATTGATGATTTATAGCTTCTTAAGGCAAATTGTGTATAACCCAAACCATAGGTAGCTTCAGCGGCTAAAGCACTATTCGGATAATCTTTTAAAAATTTATCATAGGCATTGAACGCATCCTTATGCTTAGATTCCTTAGACAGCCCATTGGCAAGCTCTAACAACTGATACTCTTGTGTGTTTTTGCTGGGCGCCGGTGTTGTGCTACCTGCTTCAGCAGCCCCTGCTGTCGCCGCAGGCACACCTAGCTCTTCCAATTTACGGATACGCATATCAGTATCGCCGTACAAATCTTTTTGACGTTGCTGTGTGGCCTCAACATTATGCGCTGCCACTTCAAGCTCGCCTTTTAACCTTGCGACTTCTTGCTTCAAGGTTTCTATTTGATTGTGCATATCACTCAACACTTGACCTTTGGTAATGGCCTCAATTGCTTGCACACGCGCCTTCAAGTCCGCCAACTCCTTTTGAGTCGCCTGATTCTGACTATTAATCACAGCTTCTATTTCAACAATTTTTTTACGCGCTTCCGTATCGTCAAACAAAGCAGCGTGGCCATTCCCTGCAAATAGCAACGCAAACAGCAAGCTAGTCAGAGTCGATTTTTTTATCATATCTTTCTTTATCACTTTATGGATACTCTCATCAAATCAAATCCTTTTCCGTAAAGGCATTACATCAATTAAAACAACTGAAGACCAAAAAGCCAGCCCCTATATATACTTGAGCTGGCTATGCATTTGTCAAAACAGATTATTTATGCACAACAGCACATCACCCCGAGTAAAAGCTACTAGTAGATTGGGCAATTAGTCAGACAAAGTGCGAACAAAAAATTATGGCGCAACACACGTATAAAATGCACACGACATAATTTTTTGTAAACCTAACACACGACAGAAATTGAATCTATCGGTAGGTGTTTTGATTAAATTGCGCCTACTTTACTCGTTTGCGTAAACGATATCCACACGGCGATTTGTTTTAAAGCAAGCCTCATCAGCACAACCTTCAACCGCTTTTTCTTCACCAAAACTAACCGTTTCTATTTGCGTATCTTGTACACCAAGTAAATTAAGCGATTTTTTTACTGCAACTGATCGGCGTTGTCCAAGCGATAGATTGTACTCACGGGTACCGCGCTCGTCAGTATTCCCTTGCAAAATCACTTTAGCACTACCATTAGCAAGCAGGTATTTTGCATGCGCTTCAATCAATGGACGAAACTCAGCTTTAACTGCGTCGCTGTCAAAGTCAAAATAAATATTACGTTTAGATAAAATATTGGCAGGGTCTTTTAATGGATTATAGCCACTGGATGTCGCATTATCATCAATCGTCACTTCCTTAACTGCAGAACCATCTGCAGCAGCAGGTTCTGAAGCTGTTGTCGGACTCTTATCTTCCACGGCCACATCGGAGGTCATAGGCGTACTTTTACAAGCGGATAACACCAGAATTAGTGCCAGGCTGCTTAATAATTTTGCGTTTAATGTATATTTACTCATATTGCTCTCCATAAAATAGTCTGAAAAAGTAATGCCGAACGGTAATTCTGAACTTAATGATACTTGAAAAATGCCTTAGATAACAACCTTACTTAATTAAAGGCCCCCAAGCTGGCTCGCGTATATCACCACCAGACTCGTTTAGTCGTTGCTTTACACGACCATCAGCGGACACTGCCGCTAACGCGCCATGTCCGCCAGCACGCGTGGCATATAACAGCACGCGACCATTAGGGGCAAAGCTTGGTGACTCATCTTGTGAGCCTTCGCTCAACAATTGCACTTGACCACTAGATAAATCTTGTAAGGCCACCCGGAACTTACCACCATCGTTACGGATCATCGCCAGAGATTTTCCGTCAGGTGAGAAGCGCGGACTCACGTTATAAGCGCCCTCAAAGGTCACTCGCTGTGCCTCGCCACCACTAGACGACACTTTGTAAATCTGAGGATTTCCGCCGCGGTCTGAGGTAAAGTATATCCATTTAGCGTCTGTAGACCAAGTTGGCTCAGTATCAATCGCACTACTTTTGGTTAATTTTTTTAATTCTGAGCCATCTGCGTTAATGGTGTAGACCTGTGAATTAGCACCGTAAGTCAGTACTATTGCCAGCTTTTGGCCATCTGGCGACCAAGCCGGGGCACTGTTATTACCCTTAAAACTTGCCAGAACAGTGCGTTTACCACTTAGCGTCTGAATATAAATAATCGGTTTTTTCTTTTCAAAAGATACATAAGCAATCTTGCTACCATCCGGCGACCAAGCCGGCGAAATAATCGGCTCTTTTGAAGATAACATAGTCAGCGGGTTTTCACCATCAGCATCAGCCACCTGCAAGGTATAACGCCCTTTTGATTTATTAATATAAGCTATTCGGCTAGCAAAAAACCCTGCTTCACCTGTTAGCTTTTGATAAATCACATCGGCAATTTTATGTGCGGTTACTCTTAATTGGTTAGGTGCTATATTGTATTGCATACCGGCCAATTGGGTTTGCTTCAACACATCAGCCAACTGAAAAGTTACTTTCAGGCGATTACCCGGCAAAGTTTCAACAGTGCCTACAGCCATGGCCTGAGCTTGCAAAGCCACCCATTCTGCATATTGAATTTGTGCAATACTGACAGGGCGGCTCGCCACTCCGCCAGTCTCCAGCACGCGGAATAAGCCACTGCGCTTTAAGTCTGCAGCAATAATGCTGCTGATACTATTTGCGCCATTGCCATCTTGCCCAAAGGGTACTATAGCGATTGGTACTTGCTGTGCGCCACCACCGCTGATTTCAATTTCCAAGGCAGCATTTGCCAATGACACGTTTAACAATGCTATAAAAAGAACAATTAATCGAAATATATTCATAAGCCTCAGATGTTTTGATTAAACTAAATTTTTAATTTGTCTTTAAAGTTAATGCAAATTCTACTGCAATCTCATTTTGAAGCTACACGATTTACACTTTGTTACAAAATGCAGCATAGTCACGAAATACAAAAAGTCACGCAATACAAAATCTTACAGTCAATCATTAGGTTTAAATGTTAATTTTAAGTTCCTAAATTGTGAAAATAGTGAGGCATCACTAGGTAGCGGCAGCGGCTCAGAAGCCATAATGGCTCGTTCTACAGCTTCATCACAAGCGGCGCTCCCGCTTGATTTAGCCAATTTTGGGCTACCACTTAACTCACCAGTAGGTAGTAAGCCAATATCAAACTTAAGCTCAGGATTGCCATTGCCACATAAAGTCTTATTCACATTACCACGAATTTTGGCTTGAATTTTACCTTTAAATTCATCCACAATACCCGCATTGACAGCAGCTTTAGCCGATAACGCCTGTTGATCACCTGCTATTTTTTCATCCGCCAGAACATCACGCCTTATTTTATCCAATGCCTCTTTATCCTTTTTTTCCTGCACTATCTTTTCGTTGGTACGCATTTCATCTTTACGAGCTTCGGCCTGCAATGCGGCCAGCTGTTTATTTTTCTCTATGAGCTGTTCTTTTTTAATTTTATCAGCAGCCAATTTGGCGGCTCTTTCCTCGGCTTTTTTCTGCTCTAATTCCTTCTTTTTTTCCAGCTCAATATCAACCTTAGGCTCCTCTTTTGGTTCTACCTTCACCTCTTCTTTGACAACGGGCGGGGGGGGCGGCTCTTTGACAATGGGCGCTGGTGGCGGCTCTTCTTTTATGACAGGCTTCACTACCGGTGGCGGAGGTATTGCAACATTTGGGATGCTATCCCACAGTTCAACTTCCGCCACATTCAACACAGGGTGTGCCGCTTTCCAATTAAACGAGAT
>PHCL01000175.1 GCA_002842195.1 Betaproteobacteria bacterium HGW-Betaproteobacteria-20
GCGCTGAAATAAGACCCATCTCCATTCACCGCAGCGTGCCATAAGTCGTCTATTGCTGATGCGGCATTTTGGACAGGTTTGGGCCAGTTTAAATTACCTGCCTTGATTTCGGCAAAATCTCCGGTGGCGGATTTTTTATAATCAGTGGTGTAAGCCAGCTCGCCGTCAACCCCCAGGCCTAAAGTCAGTGTTACCATATTTTGCCTTTGGTTGGCAGTAGAAGGTGCCGGGTCACTACACACGCCAGAGCCCGGGGTATTTAACGCACCAGGGCAATTGCCTAGAGCAGCGGTGCGTATATCGGTATCGTGATAATACTTGGCTACATCTGCCAGGCTGTTGGTGCTGGCAGTCGCACCTTCATAGAATGGCGTCGGGACGGGAAAGGCATCCTGATTGCCTATCTGATCGCCGTCAACTTTCATCACATCGCTTTCAGAGTCTGTGTTCCAGAATCCATCGGTTGTCAGCAGCGTAAAATTCTGCTGGCAGGCATATTCCACCGGGTCTTCAAATGTGCCGCCTATCGTTTCCTTATTCGCATAGATGCGCCCTGCCTTGGCCAGCGCAGAACGTAGCGGCGTAGCTGAACCTGGGTTGATGTCGAAAAATTTATTGTACCAGGCGGTTTTATGCGTAGGGTTAAAGGTATCAAATTTCACCGATGTACCTGAGTCCGGATGAATGGTCATGAAACCTACCCTAAAGTCTTCACCAATGTCTTTAAAGGCAAGGCTGGCTGCAGTTTTCATGGTCTGCATACGCGTTTGGTAGTAGGTCCACCAGTTGGCAAAGTTGGTCATTTCCTCGGCATAACTGCAACCTGTCGGGCCGGTTGCGCCGGCACAATCTGTACGGGTGATTGCCTTAGGATAGCTATTGCCAGTCACAATATCAACGCGGACAAAACTGCCGGGAAAGCCTGCAGATTGTGCCAGGACTTCTGGAATATATGGGCTGCCAGGGTTACCATCGACGCCGCCGGAGGGGCCGATATTAGTTGTTTTTTGAATGTTCGAGTCAACCGTAAAGCCGCCAGAGCAAGCCGAGGCTCCGGCAGGAGCAGAGATAGTGCAACTAAGACTGGACGGTGAAGAGGTATTAGGCGACTTGGTGCAGGCAATACCATATCCATTCACATTTGTGCCATTAATAGTATTATAAAGCGTATTAAGTCTTGTGCTGGCTGTTTTGTCATTGGATGATGTAAAATTGTTTGATACCCCTATGAAAGTGCTACCACATTTTAGTGAGACGGTCTCTTTTTTGTCGACTCCCGTTATCACGAGAGTTCCGTTAGACGGTGCAACGGCGGCTGTTGCTGGCACAGCTGGTACGGCTGGTGCATAGGCTACGGCCGGTTGAAAAAACTTAGTCGGGTAACGCGCCGCAGAATAAGCCCCTACGTTTGTAGACTGACAAACCCCCGGTGCCGGTGTGGCAGAAGTAGCATTGGCTTCAGCAGATACATCAGGGCTAGTAGTTGCCTTGCACCAGCGCACCTTTGCCGGGTACTTGAAAATTGCCGTCTGGGTCAGCTGGCAGTTGGTTAGCCTTACCGAATCACAATATTCACCTGGAATAATATTGTAGTAATGTGGCCCATAGCTGCGTGTAGCCGTCGTCGGTGCTAATAATGAACCTGTTGCGACCAAGCCGGAGCCGGTAGATTTAACGCTAGGCCGGGATCTATTGTAATTTTTACCATTCACTGTGCCTGGCAAAATGTAATTGTCGTTCCGCAGGCAATCTGTGTAGGCTGTGCTGGTGCACCATTCAACATCGGTATAGTCGGTAAGTAGATTGGTAGAGGAAGTGCTCTGTACATTGTAAGCATCGTTCTTCACAGAGGTCCATGTAGTCTGGCTGCCTTTGCTGTCGCCGCTGGTATTGACTTTACCGCCGCTGGCATTGACTGCCGGTGTGTAGGTAATGGCAGGGTTGTAATAAACAGCATTAAAATCACTACTTCTGAAGGGCGGTTGGTCTGTACAATTTCTGTTAAAACTACCCGCTGTTGTATTTCTGCATAACGAGTCATTAGCCCAATCAGGCAGATAATTCCAGTCCATACTGCCGGAGTCATCCAGCACAAACAGTAGATTAGGCTGAATTTTGATAGTTGGGCTGTTAGCAAGTGGGATGGTTGCCAAGTCCAATGGGCTGGTTACGGCAGCCGCCTTAGCAAATAGGGGCAAACCAAGACTAATCGCTAATACCAGGCCTAATAAAGTCCGCATTGCTTGAGAATGTTTATTTTGATAGCGTTGCATGGCTAACTCCTAATATACAAATGTTTGGGTGTAACTAACCGTATTTTTGGGACCAGTCACTCTGACTGTCACACGATACATAGGGCTTTGCTGCGCGCTGATGATGGCGCCTGCTTCGGTGGCATCTTTCACCCCTTTGCCACCTGTGCCTGTTTCGGTATCGCCAAATAAACACTTATCATTTTCAGGCGATACAGCTTCGCGGCACATGCGCTGTATGATGTAGCGTATGTTATTGCCCAGGTTTTCGGTGCCGGCTGCGATGTCTGGTCCGGTTGCAACAGCGGCCGCTGCCCAGGTGGCGTCGGCTTTTAAAACTGCGGGGTTATCCAGATCCGGCGCAAGATAGGTTGCGTAGTAAGCGTTAGCTGCGCTATCGCTGTTGAGGTCGGCCAAGTTAGCGATTACTTTTGCTTCAATCCACCCAAGTGCGGTTTCCACGCCTCTGTCGGATGAAACCACGGCTGATTGCTTGAATGCCAGATTGCCGGCAATCATGGTATTAGTGTCTACTGAGCGTATCAGCGCCACGGCGGCCAGCGACATCACCACCAGTGCAATCAGCGCGACAAAAAGTACAACACCGCGCTCATGGTAGATTTTTATAGAGGCAACTTTCATAGCACGTCCTTCATAGTACATCCTTGGACCAAATCATATTGCGTAACGGAATAATGGTTTCAAAAGCCCTGTAACGGTATTTCTGCCAATCCGCATCAGCTGAAAGGTCTATCATAGGTGCGGCATCAAAATCGGCGTCATCCCAGGCACAGGGGCCATTATTAACAACCCCTTTAGCGGTGGTGCATACGCTGGTCACATCATCCTTCTCGCGTAAGCCATTGCGCGCAATCACCACAATACGCACCGCCTTAATGCGATTTCTATTGGCTACTGTTGGGTTTTCCCAAATGCCGCCGGTAGTAGCATCCACCCATTGCACAACCTGATTGCTGGTAGCCGTGGCAGACACGCCGTATTGCGCCTGTAGGTTGACGATTTCGGCAACAATCGGGCTGCCATCAAGTTGCAGTTCATTATTAACCATTGTGTATTGGTGGGCTTGCCAGTTACCCATGCAGGTGAGTTTGGCGCCAATAGCTATTGGCCCACCTGGTGGCGTAGTATTCTTCAAGGTAATGTTAATTAAAGTGTCCGGTGAGCCATTAGCATCGGCTATTGCCGTCATGACACATGAAGTACCTTGACTAATCAAGGCAATATCACCGTCTTTGCAGCCAATATTGTTATCAACTGTAAGCCCAAAGCTTGTGGCATTTGCAGGGTTCGTGATTTTTACCGGGACGGCACCCAGTGCAGTGGTGCTGTAGCGTACGGTGACGCTATCACTGGCATTGGCCGCACCGTTTTGAATAGATAGCGGAAAAAGCTCTAGATTGGGTGTGGCTGGGTCGCCATCGTCATACGATGGCGATGGGTTGCAGTTAAGTGAAGCATTATCTCTATCCGCCATGGGTATTGGCAACCCGAAACCGGCCATTTGCACATCCCGCTGTATATTATGCAGCGCAATGGTGCCGTTGGTTTGTGCGTCAGAGCTGCCGGAAGTGCTGCGTTTTTGCCCTTCAAAT
>PHCL01000176.1 GCA_002842195.1 Betaproteobacteria bacterium HGW-Betaproteobacteria-20
GCCATTGCCGATAATAATGTCATCCACCGTTACACCGGCAATATGCTTAGCTTGCGTATAATGCATAATGGCTTTACGCGGTTCAAACAAGCCTTTGCTATCGGTATAAACGCCCGCCTTACTCATATTGTGCATCACGTCCTGCATCATCTCTTCAGGCACATCAAGACCAAATACGCCAGGGTTGCCAATGTTGAGTTTGATAATACGCTGGCCGTCCTCCTCCATCTGGCGTGCGTGTTCCAGCACTGGGCCACGTATATCGTAGCAAACATTGGCCAGCTTATTAGACTTGGTCAGTTTTTTTTGCGTAGGTTGTTTGAGTAGGTTTGAAGGTTGCATAAAATGCTATGATTTTCTTTAAAAGGCTGCTTAAAAAAGCACAATATATAAAAGTGCTAGTTTACATTAGAATAGGCGTTTCATTCAATGAAAGCCACGCTGGACTGCTGGAATTAAGCTGTTAAAATAAAACCATGAAACTTCATTTAACCACGGCTGAAAATAATTATTTAATCACTGCGTATAGCGAGAATTATATTGAGGTGAATAGACAACGCCATGCCAACAGCATGATTGTGATGCCGCAACAGGTTATTATTGACTGGCAAGTGGAAAGTTTTGCCCATTTGACTGAAGCACATATGGCTAAAATTGCTGAATTTGATGCGGAAGTTGTTTTATTGGGTACCGGCGAAAAACATCAGTTTTTGCATCCCAAAATCTATCAAACGCTTACTGCAAAAGGCGTTCCGCTGGAATGCATGACCACTGCCGCCGCTTGCAGAACTTACAACATTTTAATGAGTGAAGGCCGCAATGTGGTTGCGGCCTTACTGCTGTGAGCTTACTTTACAGGGTGCTACCTTACCGGGCTAAAGGTCATCTGCAAACCTTTATCGGTAACCAGCAATTCTTTAGGGGTGTATTGCGTAGCGCCCATCTTCAGGTCTTCAGGCTTAACAGTATATAAAGTCAAACCGTTTAGCATATCGCCACCCAGCGTTTGCGCAAGCACATTTAACAAATCGCTGTGTTTAGGGTCCAACCCTGCTAAATTAAAGCTCTCGACTTTTGGCTCATCCAGCACAATGGCACTGGTGGCTTGGTCAAAACGTAACTTGCCGGAAATGCCCAATTTACCTGCATACGCTTTATCGCTTAACGCGCTGGTTAAATTAGTATCCAGCATCGTTTGCATACGACCTGTTTTAGCATCAAACTTTACCAGTGCATTGCTTAAACTCACGTCAAAAATCCTGAGCAGAGAAATGGGAACCGCTAAGCGCTCATTGATTTTTTGCTGAATCTGCGCTTCAGACACATTCACCGTGCGGTCGCTCATGATTGCACATGCGGAAAATAACCAGACAAAACACAGTGTACTGAACAGCTTGATTTTCATTACCCTGGTTTTCATTACCTTGGTTTTCATTACCCTGGTTTTCAATACCTTAATTTTCATTACAACAAGCTTGAAAGTTTAAGCTTCCAGTAACGCAGACTACAGGTTTTTGGTTGATAAGGTTAGCGTTGCATTGGTGCCGCCAAAGCCAAAGCTGTTTGATAGCGCGGTTTGGATTTTTACGTTATCAATGCGTTTAGTGGCAATAGGCAAACCCTCTGCGGCAGCATCAAGCGTTTCAATATTCACAGACGCGGCAATAAAATCATTCTCCATCATCAGTAAAGTATAAATGGCTTCATTCACACCCGCTGCGCCTAACGCATGACCGGAAAGTGATTTTGTAGAAGCAATCGCAGGCACTTTGCCATACGCCCCTGCACCAAATACTGCGCGAATAGCTTCCAACTCTTTAGTGTCACCCACTGGTGTGCTGGTGCCGTGTGTATTGATGTAATCAACGTCAGAAATTCCTTCTAACGCAAGCTTCATGCAACGCTCTGCGCCCTCGCCGCTTGGCGCGACCATATCGTAGCCATCAGAGGTTGCGCCGTAACCGACGACTTCTGCATATATTTTTGCGCCGCGTGCTTTGGCGTGTTCGTATTCTTCCAGCACCACAATGCCGCCGCCTCCAGAAATCACGAAACCATCACGATTTGCATCATAGGTACGACTGGCTTTATCAGGCGTTTCATTATATTTGCTGCTTAAGGCACCCATTGCATCAAACATGAAAGACAGCGTCCAGTGCTCTTCTTCTGCACCGCCGGCAAAAATAATATCCTGCTTGCCGAGTTGAATTTGCTCAACACCAGCACCTATACAATGCGCGCTGGTAGAACAAGCCGAACTAATACCATAATTGATACCTTTAATTTTCGCACCTGTCGCCAGACAGGCAGACACGCCACTTGCCATGGCTTTAGTCACCATATATGGCCCTACGCGGCGCACGCCTTTTTCACGCAAGGTATCAATACCTTCTAAAATACTTTCATGCGAAGCCCCGCCCGCACCCACAATCAAGCCGGTCCGAACATTAGAAACCGAGGTTTCGGCTAACTGGGCATCGGCAATCGCCTCTTGCATGGCTAGCCAGGCATAAGCGTGTCCTTTAGCCATAAAACGCAAAAGTTTGCGGTCAATCAACTCTTCATAATTCAGGTTTTTAATTGAACCTGCCACATGCGAGCGCAAGCCATGCTCAACGTATTCGGGTTGAAATGTAATGCCAGACCGTCCATGTTGCAGACTATCCAGCACCTCGGCTTTATTGTTCCCCAAGCTGGAAACAATCCCCATTCCTGTAATTACAACACGACGCATTTCGTGCTCCTTAAAATCATAGTGATGTGCCGTTCCGACTTTTATCAGAATGACGACATATTTTAATTAAAAATTATCTGTACGTGTAAATAACCCGACCCGTAAATCATCCGCCGCATAAATTTCTCGACCATCTAAACTCAGGGTAGCATCTGCTACACCCATCACCAGTTTACGCATAATCACACGCTTTAAGTTGATAGTATAAGTCGCCATTTTTGCCGTTGGCAACACTTGCCCGGTAAATTTCACCTCGCCCGCACCCAGTGCGCGACCGCGACCCAGACCACCCGCCCAGCCTAAATAAAAACCGACTAGCTGCCACATAGCATCCAAACCCAGACAGCCTGGCATCACAGGGTCACCGGTAAAATGACAGCCAAAAAACCATAAATCGGGGTGAATATCAAGTTCTGCAATAATTTGACCGTTGCCATATTTGCCACCATCTTCAGTAATAGAAATAATGCGATCAAACATCAACATCGGCGGCAGCGGTAATTGCGCATTACCCTCGCCAAACATTTCGCCTCGACCGCATTTAAGCAACTCTTCTTTAGTGAAACTGTGTTGTCTTGTCATACTGGGTTGTTTTTTCATTATATTTTTAGGTGGAACATGATTAAGTTATAAAATTTTCTTGTGCTTCAACATGGCTATTATAAATAGCCACAAACACAAAGGATAGAACGCAACCTGAATTATCCACTATTTTTACCAAATGTGCGTCATTCAGACCTAGATTGAGGCACTTATCTCAACGATTAGTCAGGAATAATCCCAATAACTAATTCTCTAAAGAATGGCATGCTTTATGCAGGTTTACAAAGTTCCGTCATGTTGAGGTCGCTAGATATGCTATGGTTCGACAGGCTCACCAATCAAAGCACATTATTCACACACCTTCCCTAGTGATGCCCGGAGAGCCTTTTAAATACTGGCTCGGAGGGCAATGTTTTTTTCTCGTAATTTATTTAGGGGGATAAGCAGTGCTTAAGTGGAGTTATCTTGCCTGTTGGGAAGCCACATGAAATTAAGTTTCGGTGAAGATTACAATACTATCGCCCGACCTTGTCATGCAAGGACTTCCAATAATTGCATGATTATTTAAG
>PHCL01000177.1 GCA_002842195.1 Betaproteobacteria bacterium HGW-Betaproteobacteria-20
TCAGCCACAATCTCGTCCAGACTTACGTTGGCAACTGCGGGTGGTAGTATTTTTGCTAATTCCTCCGGCGTAATCCGGTCGACTTGCCCATAGCCATTGCCAGAACTGGCACAGCCCGTCAGCATCAAGGCTGCTGCCATTAACCCTATCAAATAATAAGCTTTCATTGTGTCCTCTCTTTCACCACGGTAGGCGAAGCATTGGTAATAGTCACATCATAATCGTGTCGTCTTGATTGATACAAGCCCAACACTTTCTTTACATAAGCGCGTGTTTCCTGATACGGCGGCACGCCTTTGTATTTATCCACCGCGCCTTCCCCCGCGTTATAAGCTGCTACAGCTAAAGTCACATCGCCTCTAAAATACGAAAGCAACCAGCGCAAATAAGCGACGCCTCCTTTTACGTTCTGACTGGCATTATAAGCATTTTTTACATTAAAACGCTCAGCCGTGGCCGGGATAAGTTGCATCAAACCCTGCGCCTGTTTATTCGACCGAGCAGAAACTTTGAAGTTCGATTCCGCCGTAATGATAGAAAGCACAAGTCTGACATCTACTTTATACCAATCTGCTATCGTGCCGACCAGCGCTACCAGCCAGCGCTTGTCTTTAGGCAATGTGGCAATGTATGCATCAATCGTGGGGACGCCATGAAAATTATCACTATATTGGCTATATTGGTGCACAAGGGCTTTTTCTGGTGCAATGGCCTTCAATACACAAGGCGGCGTTACTGTAGAGCGAATTTCAATCGTTTCTAACATCCTTTGCGCCTCAAAATGCCCATACATAGCGGCAATACTAAACAAATTGGCCGCATAGTCGCGATTAGCCGGAACACCACGCCCAAATGCGTACAGCATACCCAGACGATAAGCACTTTCCGCGCTACCATAACGTGTTGCTTCGCAATATAAATTGGCCGCTTTCCATGCCGCGTCGCCATCATCTTCACTCACCAGCGCACCGGCACGCTCCAGTAAGCCACGTATAACAGGCAACTCATTGTCAAAAGTCTCTAACGCTTGAGAACCAAAATCTGCACGGGCAAAGCCTGCCGCTGTTAAGAGCATAGCCAGCAATACGCCACGCAAAACCTGACCTGGCGCACTTTTTATTATTGGCGAGCCTTTTAACAAAAAAAGGCGCTAACAGGCACATTAATGAACATCAAGTTTCCGATTTTGAAAATACAATCTTACCCGCTTTAACGTCCACTTTAACAACATCCTTCGCGACAAAATGTCCCTGCAAAATTTCACGCGCTAACGGATTCTCAATCTCGGACTGAATCGCCCGTTTAAGTGGCCGCGCACCATAAACAGGGTCAAATCCTGCATTCGCGATTTCCGCGATGGCTGCATCGGTAATGTCCAGTTGCATATCCATCGCGCCCAGCCGTTTAGCCAAATACTGCAATTGAATGCCTGCAATTGATTTAATATTATCTTCACCCAGCGCGTGGAAAACAACCACTTCATCAATACGGTTAACGAATTCTGGCCTGAAGTGTGTTTTAACCTCACCCATTACCGCCAGTTTCACCACTTGGTAGTCCTGGTCAGCCATGCTTTGTATCATTTGCGAACCTAAATTACTGGTCATAATAATCACCGTATTTTTAAAGTCCACGGTGCGGCCTTGACCATCGGTTAAGCGACCATCATCCAGTACCTGCAACAACACGTTAAATACATCCGGGTGCGCTTTTTCAACTTCATCCAGTAAAATCACGCTGTAGGGTTTGCGGCGCACTGCCTCAGTCAACGTGCCGCCCTCTTCATAGCCAACATAGCCAGGCGGCGCGCCTATCATGCGTGCTACGCTGTGTTTCTCCATGAATTCACTCATGTCAATACGAATTAAATGATCTTCAGAATCAAACAAAAACCCTGCTAATGCTTTACATAGTTCGGTTTTACCGACACCGGTTGGACCTAAGAATAAAAAACTGCCATACGGACGGCTAGGGTCACCCAAGCCCGAACGTGAACGACGAATTGCGTCAGAGACTAATCGTACAGCTTCATCCTGCCCAACCACACGTTCATGCAATTTGGTTTCCATGGTAAGCAGCTTGCCACGCTCACCCTGCATCATTTTCGCTACGGGTATGCCGGTAGCACGACTGACCACTTCAGCAATTTCATCAGCGCCCACTTCAGTGCGCAGCATTCTATTTTTAGCGGGCGTTGTACTGGTTTCGTTGCTGGCGGCTTGTTTTAGCTGCGTTTCAAGTTCCGGCAGCTTGCCATACTGCAACTCAGAAACTTTCTGCCACTCGCCTTTACGCGTGGCCTCTTCCATTTCAAATTTAACTTTTTCAATCGCTTCTTTAATATGTGCCGAACCTTGCACTTGCGCTTTTTCAGCTTTCCAAACCTCTTCTAAATCCGTGTATTCTTTTTCCAGCTTGGTTATTTCTTCTTCAATCAGGCCAAATCGCTTCAACGAACCTTCATCCTTTTCACGCCGCACGGCTTCACGTTCAATTTTGAGCTGAATCAAACGACGCTCCAGCTTATCAAGCACTTCGGGTTTGGAATCAATTTCCATCTTGATGCGGCTGGCTGCTTCGTCAATCAAGTCAATGGCTTTATCAGGTAAAAAACGATCGGTGATATAGCGATGTGAAAGCTCTGCCGCCGCCACGATTGCAGGATCGGTAATCTCCACACCATGATGCAACTCATATTTTTCCTGCAGACCGCGCAAAATCGCAATGGTCGCCTCTACGCTGGGCTCATCGACCAGCACCTTTTGAAATCTTCTTTCCAATGCCGCGTCTTTTTCAATATATTGCCGGTATTCATCCAAAGTCGTCGCCCCCACGCAGTGCAGCTCACCGCGCGCCAGCGCCGGCTTGAGCATATTGCCGGCATCCATTGCGCCTTCAGCCTTGCCTGCGCCAACCATGGTGTGAATTTCATCAATGAACACGATAGTTTGACCTTCATCCTGCGACAGCTCTTTCAGCACGGATTTCAAACGCTCTTCAAAATCGCCACGGTATTTTGCGCCCGCCAGCAAAGCCGCCATATCCAGCGACAACACCTTTTTGCCTTTGAGTGAATCTGGCACCTCGCCATTCACAATGCGTTGCGCCAGCCCTTCTACAATCGCGGTCTTACCCACGCCAGGTTCACCGATTAACACCGGGTTATTCTTGGTGCGGCGTCCAAGAATCTGGATCACACGGCGAATTTCATCATCACGACCAATCACAGGGTCCAGCTTGCCTGAACTGGCACGCTCGGTTAAATCAAGGGTGTATTTTTTAAGTGCCTCACGGTTAGATTCCGCATCAGATGCATTCACTTGCTCGCCTCCACGCACAGCCTCAATGGCTTGCTCCAAAGCAGATTTAGATAGCCCATGTGTTTTGAGCAGTTTACCTGCAGCGCCTTTATCATCGGCCAATGCCAATAAAAACATCTCACTCGCAATAAAACCATCCCCACGCTTTAAAGCCAGCTTGTCGGTGACATTCAGTAAATTATTAAGATCGCGTGAAATCGACACCTCACCGGCACTATCAGGTGATTTTGCCAGGCCGGCAATAGCGCTGGCAAGCCCTGCCTTAAGCGGTGCCAGATGCACGCCAGCATGCGCGAGTAAAGAACTGGTGCCGCCATCCTCCTGCTTTAATAAAGCATCCAGCAAATGCAAAGACTCTATCGTCGGGCTATCATTCGCCACCGCCAAACTCTGCGCGTCGTTGAGTGCCTGTTGAAATTTAGTTGTTAATTTATCAAAGCGCATAATTCACTCCGTTTCAATTGATGTTGCTTTCAACATGAGGCTGATTCTCTGCTTTTCAATATTACGAATCAGG
>PHCL01000178.1 GCA_002842195.1 Betaproteobacteria bacterium HGW-Betaproteobacteria-20
AAAGTAGGCTTGGTAGGTTGGCGCGGCATGGTTGGGTCTGTACTCATGCAGCGCATGATAGAAGAAAATGATTTTGCGCACATTGAGCCGCAATTCTTCACTACGTCTCAAGTAGGTGCTAAAGCACCGAATGTGGGTAAAGATTCATCACCATTAAAAGACGCGATGAACATTGCTGAATTAGCAGAAATGGATGCAGTCATTTCATGTCAAGGTGGTGATTATACCAGTGCAGTGTTTCCGCAATTAAGGCAATCTGGCTGGGCTGGTCACTGGATAGACGCGGCCTCAACACTGCGTATGGAAAATGATGCGGTGATTGTTCTTGACCCAGTGAATATGCAAGTGATTCAAGATGCTTATGTGCACGGTAATAAAAACTGGGTGGGTGGAAACTGTACGGTTTCACTGATGCTAATGGCTTTAAATGGTTTGTTTAAAGCGAATTTGGTAGAGTGGGCAACTTCAATGACCTATCAAGCCGCGTCGGGTGCAGGCGCACAAAATATGCGTGAATTACTCACCCAAATGGGTGAAGCACATTTTGCTGCGAGTACTTTGTTATCAGACCCCGCTTCAGCCATTTTGGATATAGATCGTACCGTTGCCGGCACCTTGCGTGATGATAAATTTCCAATTAGTAACTTTGGTGTGCCACTTGCTGGTAGCTTAATTCCATGGATTGATAAAGATTTAGGTAACGGCCAGAGTAAAGAAGAATGGAAAGGCGGTGCGGAGACTAATAAGATTTTGGGCCGTGAAGAGAATCCTATTATTATTGACGGCCTTTGCGTACGGATTGGCGCTATGCGTTGTCATAGCCAAGCGCTTACAATTAAGCTCACAAAAGCTGTGCCATTAGATGAAATTAGCCAAATGTTAGCTGAGGCAAATCAGTGGGCAAAAGTGATTCCTAACGAGCGTGAAGCAAGTATGCGTGAATTAACACCTACTGCTGTCACAGGTACATTAAACACGCCAGTAGGACGGTTACGTAAGCTAAAGATGGGGGATGACTATCTGTCTGCCTTCACAGTAGGCGACCAGTTGTTGTGGGGAGCGGCAGAACCGTTGCGTCGTATGTTGCGGATTTTAATAGAAAAATAACTTTAGTAAACTACATGTTGTGTAAATGCTACTACAAGCAGAGGCAACAGATATATAGCGGTTGAATATAATGTGCATTATCAGCTTGCATAGCTAACTATTTGATGTTATTTTAATATTTGGGAATTAAGTTTGTTCAAGGGCTAAATGTGCGTAAATCTAAAATAAAGCAAATTTCTCTGGCCGTGTGCTTAGCGCTAATGCCACTTTCTATTTATGCTGCTGGCTTAGGCAGGTTAAATGTGAACTCTGGTTTAGGTGAACCGTTAAAAGCTGAAATTGAGCTTTTGTCCCTGACCCCGGAAGAGTTGTCAACTTTAGCTGCTACCATTGCGTCTGAAGAGGCGTATGCAGCGCAAGGCATTACACGTTTAGGCATCCACAGTAACATTAAAGTTGAAATCACTAAAAAAACTGATGGTTCCCCTATATTAAAACTACGTTCCAGCCAACCTATCAGCGAGCCATATTTGGATATGCTGGTTCAGGTAGACTGGGCTACAGGTCGACTGCAGCGTGAGTATACAATTTTGTTGGATCCGCCAGGATATAAGCCTGAATCTGATAATGCTCTTGTAATGCCGGTCGAGTTACCATCTGCAAGTATGTCGCGTAATGGCGAGTCTACAACCGCTGCGATACCGTCAAGTTCAAGTACTGTTGCGTCAAGCGAAAAAAGAACAACAAAACAAAGAAAAGCCGCCGATAAAACTGCAGCTCAAGAGCTGGAAGCATCTGCTACAGGCGGGCAGGATCAGATTACAAAGCGCGGTGATACGTTAAGTTCACTCGCTAAAGAAATGCAAGTAGAAGGTGTGAGCCTGGATCAAATGTTATTTGGCTTATATGAAAACAATCAAGAAGCATTTTCTGGCAGTAATATGAATCGCTTGAAAGTTGGTCAAATCATTAAGGTACCCACTAAAGAAAGTTTAGTTTCTATTAGCACACAAGAAGCAAGAAAGTTAGTAAAAGTGCATTCAGCCAATTGGAATGCATATCGTAACAGTTTGGCTGGCGCTGTAGTCGCCGCACCAGTGGAGGTGGAAGCGGAACAAAAACAATCAAGTTCGGGTAAAATCGCCACTGCTGAGGATAAAGCTGCACCGGTTAAATCTGGACCTCAGGATGTGGTTAAACTTTCAGCTGGTGACAAAGATGCGGGCAAGGCGTTTGAAGACAAAATGGCCGCGCTACAAGAAGAGGCGATCGCTCGTGAAAAATCCTTAAAAGAAGCACAGGAGCGTACTTCAACTTTAGAAAAACAAATTGAAGACATGCAAAAGTTATTGGCGCTAAAAAGTCAGTCAATGACTGACTTGCAAAAAAACGCTGAAGTTACCGCCGCTAGCCCTGCAGAAGAAGCGTCTGCGGAAAAGCCTGTAGTTGCGGCTGAAAATAAGGTGCCTGATACTGATGTGGTTCCGCCCGTTGAAGTAAAATCTAAACCAGTTACGCCAAAAATTGAAGCTCAGCCAGTTAAGTCCGAACCAAGTATGCTTGAAGGTTTAGCGAACTCAGTCGATTTAACTGTGATAGGTGGCGTATCGGGCGTTGCATTACTTGGCGCTGTGTGGATGTTTTTACGTAACAAACGCAGAAAAGACTTAGATAGCTTTGAGCGCGGCATTTTAACTTCTGGTGGACTACGTGCTAATACTGTATTTGGTAATACAACTGGCAATGCAAGTGTATCAGATACCTCATTTTTAACAGATTTTGCACAAAGTGCTGATGGCAGCATGATAGATACCAATGATGTCGATCCTATAGCAGAAGCAGAGGTTTACATGGCCTATGGTCGTGATGTGCAAGCTGAAGAGATATTGAAAGATGCTATTTCAAAAGAACCTAAACGTTACGAACTACATTTAAAATTGCTGGAAATGTATGCGGCACGTAAAGATAACTCTGCGTTTGAAGCAATTGCTGGGGAACTATATACCACCTTAGGTGCTGAAGATCCTGTATGGGAAAAAGTAGCCGTGTTAGGCGCTGAGTTAGAACCTGAAAATCCGTTATATAACGTAAGTAAGTCAGCTGCGTTATCTTCCACGGCAAGTAAAAAAGTAGATGTGGCTGAATTTACCGATGAAGCAGATTCCTCCAGTAATAGCCTGGATGATGGTCTAGATTTTTCTTTAGATGGAGATAATATACCTAATTCTCCACCTTCAATAGAAGATGCAAGTGCGGGTTCTACCTCGGATATTGTGACCGCGCAAAATGTTAAACAGGATATTTCATTCGACCTTGGCAATATTGAGGATGATTCGCCAAAGTTAGATTCACCAGAGAGTCCTGATGAGATTCCAGCAATGGCGGAACATGGTTTTGACAATTCAATGGATTTTGATTTAGGTGAATTTAGCGCTGCAGAATCCAGTTCTGTAGAAGAAAATACATTAAAAGCAGCCACAGATTTGCCGGAATTTGAAGTAGCTGATATAAAATCTAACGACTTTGAAGCAAACACCCTTGATTTCTCCGCTGTAAATGAAGTTGCAGAGAGTAAGGTGGCTGATTTTGATATGGACTTTAATTTATCTGTCGACTCTGCAGAAAGTGGTGTAGATACAGGCGCTGAAGTTAGACCAGATGCACTGGCATCCAACACCTTGGGTGACATATCTTTTGATTTGGATTTTTCCGATGTTGTGGGTGAAGGTGATGTTGAGAGCCCGGTAATAGCTGAGTCTGAAATTTCATTTGATATTCCGCATAGTGGTG
>PHCL01000179.1 GCA_002842195.1 Betaproteobacteria bacterium HGW-Betaproteobacteria-20
AGTTTTTTATTACATCAAGCGGGCGTAGCAACTCCGCAGACTTGGGTATGTGAATCGCGCCATTACGCACATCACATCATCGAAAAGAATGAACAGTTGGTCATCAAACCAATATTTGGCTCGCAAGGACAGGGGGTGCGGCTGGTAAACTCACATAAGCTGCCGCTACCAATGGATGCATTTGTAGATGGGGTCTTTTACCTGCAAAGCTTTATTCAATCCACGCACGATTACCGCGTATTTGTGATTCATGGCAAAGTGGTTGCATCCATGAAACGTACTGGTACTCACTGGGTGAATAATGTGGCGGCAGGCGGACATTGTGAAGCAGTACAGCCCAATATAATGATGATGGAGCTAGCGCTGCAGGCAGCCTTGGCGCTGGAGATTGATTATTGTGGGGTAGATATTATTCAAGCCGCAAGTGGTGAATATTATGTGTTAGAAGTGAATAGCATCCCTGCGTGGAAAGGCTTGCAAAGCGTAACCGAAGTGAATATTGCGCAGTTATTAGTTGATGATTTTTTAAGAAAAATGCAGCATGTCTGAAAAATACGTATCAGAAAAATATACGTCTAAATATACACCGAATTATTTAGCCGAAGTATACAAAAATGCCTGTATGGCTGAGTTGCAGGCATTAAAACCAGGCAATGTACATGTGTTTGCTGATGGTCATGGTATGACAATTTACGATTTTATCCAAAGCGCAGACATTACTGCTAATGTGATTACACAACCAAATCTCAGTGTGGGTGAACGCATTTTTAATGCAGTAGCCGCGACACAAAAAGCGGTAGGGTTAAATACCAACTTAGGCCTTATTTTACTGTGCGCGCCCTTGATTCATGCGGCTCTGCAGGATAATGCGAATAATACTTTCCAACAGAATTTACACTTCACGCTAAACCAGCTTTCCGTCAGCGATGCACAACTTACAGCACAGGCGATTGTCTTGGCAAATCCTGCAGGGTTGGGTGATTCAAGTGTGCACGATGTCAATCATCCGCTGAATGTAACTTTGCTTGAGATGATGCGTTCTGCACAGCATAAAGACCGTATTGCGTGGCAATTTGCTAATGAATTTTCAGATATTTTTGAGTTTGGTCTAGCGTGCTTTAATAAAGCGCTGATTAAATGGCAGGATATATCTAAATCACAGCATCAGGCATGGGCAACGACGGCATTGTATCTGGGTTTTATGGCGCGCCAATCAGATACACATATTATTCGCAAACATGGTCAGGCATTGGCGAGCAGTGTGATGCATGAAGCGCGCGCGATTGAGACTGCCTATTGGGCGGCCGATAATCCGAAGTTAATGCAAAAGCAATTGCTGGCCTGGGATGCTGCACTTAAAGTGCGCAATATCAATCCAGGAAGTAGCGCTGACTTGACCGTAGCCTGTTTGCTGGCGGCTTATTTGGTGTAACTTTTTGTAGCGCTACCTGAGTGGGTAGGTTGTGTAGATTGTTATTAAATGTTAATTTACCCAACAATTTAAGTAGTATTAACAGTCCGATATTCATTCGGCATCGTTACTAATAAAATAAAACCACGTAAAATAAAACTACGTAAAATAAAATCACGATGAAAGCAGATAAACCTTTGCAAACCAAAAAACAGATGAAAGTAGCGCTGCTGGAAGATGATCTAGCTTACGCTGAAACGATAATCGAGTGGTTAAACGATGCTGGTTTTGAGGTAGACCACTTTGTGATGGGACTGGACTTTTTGCGTAAGTTTTCAAATGCGCAATATGATCTTTGTGTTTTTGACTGGAGCTTACCTGATATGGAAGGCCCAGATGTAATGCTCAGCATTAAGCTAAGATCCAATAAATTACCGCCTATTATTTTTCTAACAGGTCGTAGTGAAGAAGATGATATCGTGCGTGTCATTGAATCAGGCGCTGATGATTACCTTGTGAAGCCTGTTAGTCGTCAAATGTTATTGACACGTATCAATGCCTTGCTGAGAAGATTATCACCTGAACTTAAGGATGAGACCACTCTTACTTTTGGTATTTTAACTATTGATGCTAAACAACGCTCAGTAACGCTGGATGGTGAAGCACTTAAACTGACCGATAAAGAGCTTGATCTTGCTTGGTATTTTTTGAAAAACGAAGGTGTTTTGCTATCAAGAACCCACCTGATGCAGGTGGTTTGGGGCTCGAGTGCCGATGTTGAAACGCGTAAAGTGGATGTGCATGTAAGTCATTTGCGTACAAAGTTAAAACTAACGCCAGAATTTGGCTGGAAACTCAGCTCGGTTTACCAGCAAGGCTACCGTCTAGAGCGCAGTGAAATTTAATCTATGAAGAATATCGTGTATTTAATTAGCACTTTGCTGCTATGTACCAGCCTTTGTGCTTTTGCAGCACATCATACTGACGCTCAAACAGATGATTGGTTGTACACCGTCAACAAAAATGATTCTTTTGAGCTTATTTATAAAAAATATTTAAGTAAACGGTCTGATATTTTAGCTTTGTCAAAGCATAACCGGCATAAACTCACTAAAAAGCTACAGCCAGGTCAAGTAATCAGCATTCCTGTTGAAATGCTTAAAAAAATACCAACCACCGCTCAAGTGACCTTAGTTTACGGCAATGTTATGGTTACTACAGCATTGTCTGATGATAAGCGCAAGGCGAGCAAGGGTGACTTGTTGGCGCAAGGTGATGCTCTGCAAACAGGTAAAAATAGTCTGGCAAAATTGCTTTTTGCAGATGGTTCGAATATAGACATCCAGCCAAATTCAAATTTAAGTATTTATGCCAGTTTTAAGTACGTAGGTAAAGAAACTTATGTAACACATTTAAAACTGGAGAAGGGGCGCACAGAAATTGTTGCAAACCCAGAGCATAATGCCGGCAACACGTTGCAGGTAGAAACTCCAGCAGCCATTGCGGCAGTGCGCGGTACAGAATTCAGGGTCAGCGCTGACGGAGACATTGCTTTGCAGGAAACATTAGGCGGACAAGTAGCATTTAGTGCAGCTGGCCAAGCGGTTTTACTGACCAAAGGTTATGGCAGTCTGGCAGAAAAAGGCAAAGCGCCTTTGCCACCGATTTTATTACCTGATGCACCAGATGTGAGCACGTTGCCCAAGTTAATGGACAGTGTTCCTGTAGAATTTAACCTGTTGCCACAGCAAGATAGGCTGGTTTTGGTGAGTCAGTTAGCACTTGATGCTGATTTTACGCAAATTTTAAACGAGCAAACTGTTCAAACGGACCGGTTGTTATTTGCCAATTTAGCCGATGGGCAATATTATTTGAGGTTAAGGGCGCAAGATCGGCACGGTCTGCAGAGCAAAGATGCAATACATGCATTTAGTGTAAAAGTACGGCCACCTGAGACAAAATTGGTTGAGCCCAAGTTGGAATTGATTGAACCGTTAGATGGCACTGTGATTCCGCTTGCGCCAACAGAACTTAACTGGACACCGATACCTAATGTCAATGACTATGTCATACAAGTCGCACGTGATATTAATTTTACGGACATAATTTACGAGCGTCATTCGTCTTTCAGTAGATGGACTATCATGCATTCGTTTGGCGCTGGCCAGTATTATTGGCGCGTTTCAGCCTTGCCTCAAGGTAAGCCGCCAATGTTTTCAAATGTTAGAAGATTCTCACGCTAAGAAAAGCTTCAACACCAAATTTCATGACAACAGTTAAAGCGTGCATTTCAAACTCAGCCAGTTAAGCGACCGTGTATTTACAGCCATAATACTTGCACTAATTGCCGTGTTATTGGCTTACAGCGGCTTGCTCATAAGGTTTGATAATCTCCATTACGATTTAGGCCGCTACCTTACTTTTA
>PHCL01000180.1 GCA_002842195.1 Betaproteobacteria bacterium HGW-Betaproteobacteria-20
CTAGCTTGCTTACAGGCTGTGCGATTGACGGTCGAGCGCCTTACGAAGCGTTGCTTACGCATGGTTTTGTGGTGGATGGTTCTGGTCATAAAATGAGTAAATCCAAAGGCAACGTGATTGCACCGCAAAAGGTGATGGATACTTACGGCGCGGATATTTTGCGGTTATGGACAGCTTCGACCGACTATTCAGCAGAGTTGACGATTTCAGATGAAATCCTGAAACGCGTAGCAGAAAGTTATAGGCGCATTCGCAACACGATGAAGTTCTTATTGGCGAACTTAGCAGATTTTAATGCCAGTACAGACCTGCTGCCAGTTGAGGAATGGCTGACAATAGACCGCTATGCACTGCATTTGACCGAGAAACTGCAAACTGAAATTTTGGCAGATTATGACCAGTATACTTTCCATTTGAGCGTGCAAAAATTTGTAAGTTTCTGTTCAGAAGATTTAGGTGGTTTTTACCTGGATATTTTAAAAGACCGGCTCTACACGGCAGGTGAAACGTCCCATGCACGCCGTGCCGCACAGAGCGCGTTGTACCACATTACACATTGCATGATGCGTTTGATGGCGCCAATATTAAGCTTTACCGCGAATGAAATTTGGCAAACTTTAGCACTGGATGCGGATAAAACTGTATTCGAAGACGTTTGGTATGCGTTGCCACAACATGGTTTAAGTGCAGAGCAGTTGCAGGCCTGGGTAGCGATTATCACGGCGCGCGGGCTTGCGGCTAAGGAAATCGATACGGTGCGTACTGCAGGCCAAATAGGTTCATCGTTACAAGCAGACTTGGCTTTTTACGCGACTGAGGCAAGCTTTGAAGCCATGAATAGCTTGGGTGATGATTTACGTTTTGTAATGATTACCTCAAGTGCTAAAGTGTATAAAGTAGCGACAGAGGCCGAGCAAAAATCCGTTGTTACACCAAGCGTGCATGCTAAATGCGACCGTTGCTGGCATTACCGCGCAGACGTTGGGTCGCATGCTGAACATCCAAGCATTTGCGGTCGCTGTGTAAGCAATTTATTTGGTACAGGCGAAGCGCGTGAGCATGCTTAATCAATCTTCAAATCTTTCTTATCGTCATTCTGAACGAAGCGAAGAATCCAGTTCTTTGCAACGAAATTCTGGATTCTTCGCTTCGTTCAGAATGACGGAGTTGATGTAATGGCAAGTGTTAAGCGTTATTTTAGTCTCAGTGCTGTCGTTATTGCGCTCGATTTATATACCAAGCACCTCATTGAAAAAGCTTATCAATTTGGTGAAAAACATGAAATCACCGCGTTTTTTGACCTAGTGCGTTATCACAATGAAGGTTCAGCGTTTGGTTTTTTGAATGATGCAGGTGGTTGGCAAAAATGGTTTTTTGTGGCTATTTCGGTGCTGGCAATCGTGGTGATCAGTTATCTAATTAAAAAGCACAAGTCCGAAAAACTTTTCTGCTGGGGGCTTGCCTTAGTGTTGGGCGGTGCAATTGGTAATTTGTATGACCGCATCACGCTCGGCTATGTGGTGGATTTTCTTAATTTTCACTATGAGACTTGGTACTGGCCAGCGTTTAATGTGGCCGATAGCGCGATTAGCGCGGGTGTAGTACTGCTGTTATTGGATAGTTTTAAAAAGCCCAGCCATAAAGGTCAATGATTGAAGCTTGATCTGCTGGAGTTGATACGAAGACCTCATCCTAAGCGCTCGAGAGAAAAATAGTGCCCTGAGAGCCTTTATTTATAAGGCTTACAGAGCATCGATCAGGAAGGCATGCTGAAATTAACAATAAAATGAGTTTTTATTGCGAGTTGATTGAGGCTAAATTAAGCAAGTTCAGAGTAGTATTGTTCTGAAGTGACAGCATAGTCATGATGGTTTTTTTGGCAATATTTTAGTCGCTAATTCAAATATTCCAACGCAAATCGCACCAACCAATAAACCCAGTACGCCATCCAGTAATAGGGGCGATATTATTGCTAATATGTCGCCAACTGCGGGTAACCTCACTGAAAATTCTGCAATATGCTCACTAAAGTGGTGTATTGCCGGTATGCCATGTCCAATAATACTACCCCCCACCATAAACATAGCGGCAGTACCGATTACCGTTAAACTGCGCATTAAAACCGGCGCAAAGTTTAGTAGTGTGGCGCCAATTTTACGTAACAATTGCTTGTAGAAACTTTTGCCTTTTTTAAGCATTAAGTGCAGGCCCACGTCATCTAGTTTCACAATGCCGGCCACCAGACCGTATACACCGATGGTCATCACAATGGCAATTAAGCTAACGACGGTGACTTGCTTGCTGAAAGCTGCCGTGGCAACCGTACCTAATGCAATCACTATTATTTCGGCTGACAAAATAAAATCTGTGCGAATGGCGCCTTTGATTTTGTCTTTTTCAAGCGCAACTAAGTCGACTTTTTGGTCTGCGACAGCCTGCTCTAGTTCGACATGATGTTTTTTGTCATCATGCGCGCTGTGCAAAAATTTGTGCGCCAACTTCTCAAAACCTTCAAAACATAAAAATGCGCCACCCAACATTAACAGGGGCATAATCGCCCAAGGCGCAAAATAGCTGACAGCAAGTGCAGCGGGCACTAAAATCAGTTTGTTAATAAACGAACCTTTAGCTACCGCCCAAACCACTGGCAATTCGCGTTCGGCAGCCACGCCTGCCACTTGTTGCGCATTAAGGGCTAAGTCGTCGCCTAACACGCCGGCGGTTTTTTTTGCGGCGACTTGTGTCATCACTGAAACATCATCGAGTATGGTGGCTATATCATCTAAAAGCGCGAGCAAACTACCTGCGGCCATATTGCGTCCTGTTTTTTATTTTTAAATTTTGTTGTTAAGACTTAGTCGGATTTTTGTTTAATTTTCTTTGTAAACTACGCCTATGCATATTTAAGCTGCGCGCTGTGGCAGATATATTGCCGTTATTTTCGGCAAGTACACGTTGCAAATGCTCCCACTCCAAGCGATCTATTGTCATTGGAGTGGCGGCCAACTCTATCTCGGTATCGCCGGCTTTTTTTTCAAAAGCGGCAACGATTTCATCGGCATCCACAGGTTTTGCCAGGTAATGTGTTGCGCCCAGCTTAATGGCTTCTATCGCCGTGGTAATGCTGGCAAAACCAGTGAGTACGACGATGCGCGTTCCCGCTTCAAGGCTGGCGAGCTGGCGCACCAGTACCAAGCCGGAATTACCTGACATTTTAAGGTCGACTACAGCATATTCAGGCGCATCTTGCTGGGCAAGTATAAATGCGCTTTCAGCGCTATTTGCGGTGGTGACTAAAAAACCGCGTTTAGTCATGGCCGGCGCGAGCGCATTTAAAAAGTCTTCATCGTCATCCACTAAAAGTAGCGTAGGTTTTTCGTCTGCTATGTGTGCATTCATTGTGATGTCTTTGATTATTTAATAGGATTATTTAATAGGATTATCTAAATACGTAACTTTTCTAATGGCAATTTTACACTGGTGAGTACCCCGCTATCAGGGTGATTGATGTGGCTTAATTTTCCGTTATAGCGTGCCAGCGTGGTTTGCGTTAAATACACGCCCAGCCCCATGCCATCGGTATTTTTTGAAGTAAAAAATGGTGTACCTAATAACTTTTTAGTTTCAACATTTAAACCTTTGCCAAAATCCCTAATGTCAATTTTCAACATTTTATTATCCCAATCCGCATTCAATAATACACGCTCGGGCGATTCATCCGCAGCGTTATCCAGCAAGTTTTGTATCGCTTGCGTGAGTGTTCTATCCATCAATATCATTGGGTTAATTGTGTTTTGTGGCAGGGTTACAATTAACTCGGTTGCCGGGCGCGTGT
>PHCL01000181.1 GCA_002842195.1 Betaproteobacteria bacterium HGW-Betaproteobacteria-20
CAAGGTGCGCTGCCATGATTTGGCGTTGGCGATCAGTTGTTGGATGTCGGTTGCGTCATTGTCCGTCCAACCCATCCATTCGACGATCCTGCCAGTAGCGAGAACGACGATGATGGCTAGGCCGCTGAGCAGCGCAACGCGAGCCACCGGACCAATGGCTTCGAGGAATTCAACGATGTTCATGTGTGCCGTTCTCCTGTAGGGAACGACACCGGCCGGGGCTGGCCGAGGCTAAAGGGGGATGAATCGCCCGGTAACGTTGCTTCGTACCATGTCGTCTGGGTACAGCATCTCACACGATATGCCGAGTGCAAGCTGGCAAAAACAGGCTGATAGCTTTTGGCGGAATCAATCAGTGGCAGCCATAGTGTCATCAATAAGCTCCAGACAAAAGTCATGCCAACGGCCCAGTTTGTCACTGTGGATTTATTGGTTTGCTTGGCACGAATACAAACGAAGGCCCAAATAAGCGTAATCAGTAGCGCGGCAATTAGTGCTAACCAGTTGGCGTGAATATCATTGATGCCAGATAGAAACTGCATGCGTACTTTAATTTTGGCTGGATAACCCGTCATCATCGCCAGCCAACCCAGCCAGATTAAGCCGCCAATTAAACCGAATAGCAGCACGCCAAACCAGTTTAACGCGGCAGCCGCGCCTCTTTTTAAATGTTCTACGCTACCTGCACCCAGCGCTACTAAAGGCAATAATAAGGGCAGCGCATTGATGTCATTTGTATCCGCACCAGCACCTAATAAAAACAGGCTGCAAATGAAAAAGACAAGCATGAGTTGGAATCTTGGTTTAATTAACAATTGTTGGCGGTAATGCCATAAGCCTAACATTGCGAGTGGAAGCGCTGGCCAAGCGTACCAGAACAGAATGCGTGCAAAATACAGGTGGTTATATTGATTAAAGTTGTTCAAATTCATTTGCCACCAGTTGGTGAACAGGGTTGGATAGTAATACTGCAACAGCAGTAACCAGGCAACAATAGGCAGGCTAGCCATTAGAATGGCGCTACTTAAGAACTTTGCAAAACTGAGTGTGCGCCAAGCTTTAAATAACAGCGGCAAAATAAGCGCGCTACTAATCAATATCAGTAATGGCATGATGCCGTAAGCTAAAAGCCCGGTACTCAGCGCCACGGCAAATAAAGCACATGCGCGCCACGGACGGCGTTTAGCCAGTGCAAGTGCGTAAAAACCTATGGCGGTGCTGGCAAGGTTGGCGATATCAGCACTCAAGCTATGTGCGCTTACCACTAAGCCTATAGTGCCTATCATAATAAATGCAGCATGCCGGCCAACGCCGCGTGACCAGAGCTCTCGACCAGCCATGCCTACCATGAGCAGTATAATAGAGAGCCAAATGGCGTTGATTAGCCTGGCACCATCATGGATACTCACGAATGGAGAAAGTAATTTAGCGCTAACGGCCGCACTTAGATAATATAAAGGGGATGTCTCAAGTGAAGTTGCGTCACTGGCTAATGGGGCGATTAAACTGCCGCCATCTAAAATATTTTTAACGATGTTGATGCCGGTCGATTCCAGTGGTTTCCATGGCGCATGGCCCACTAAGCCTAGCAAAACCCAAATAGCGCACAGCACCAGCAATAGCTGTGTTTTTACACTGTCACCCACGCGCGCTCGTGGTGTAGACATGTTGCCTTGCCAGTCGTGATCAAGTTGAAAGCGCATAGTATTTAGTGCCAGTATTTATTTGACGCGTTGTCAGGTGGAGATTTTAACTGATTGCGGCTTGTAGCCATAGCCTCAATTGAAGATCCAATATAAGAAATACCAATATGAGAAAATGAAGGTGAGAAAATGAAAGTGAGCAAATAAAGATGAGCAAATAAAAAGGCAGCCTAAGCTGCCTTCATTTCTGCAATATTGGCTAACAAGCCAAATTGCAAGTAGTGATTACATGCCGTATTTTTTACGGAATTTATCAACACGACCAGCCGTGTCTAAAATCATTTGCTTACCTGTGTAAAACGGATGTGATTTTGATGACACTTCAATTTTAACTAGCGGATATTCTTTGCCGTCAGTCCATTTGATTTTGTCGCGAGCAACGATAGTCGAGCGTGTCTTAAAACTAAAGTCTGCACCGATGTCTTGAAAAATAACATCGCGGTATTCTGGGTGAATTCCATCTTACATAATATAGCCTCAATTTTGCCGAATGATACGGCACTTTATATATATGCCAATAACGACGGCATGATTTTGTAATAGCCGAGCATTATATTTACATTTACCTTGCTATGCAAGGTTAAGTGGTTAATTTAATGAATAAAGCGTTTTAACCTCTACGCATGCTGTCAAAAAAGTCAGCATTGTTTTTAGTCGCTTTAATTTTGTCTAACAGGAACTCCATCGCTTCAAGATCATCCATCGGGTAGAGCAATTTACGTAGCACCCAGATTTTTTGTAATACGTCTTTTTCAATGAGTAATTCTTCACGGCGCGTACCGGATTTATTCACGTTGATGGCTGGATATTGGCGCTTTTCTGCCATTTTACGATCAAGGTGGATTTCCATATTGCCCGTGCCTTTAAACTCTTCATAAATCACGTCATCCATACGGGATCCGGTATCTACAAGAGCAGTTGCAATAATGGTGAGTGAGCCGCCTTCTTCAACGTTACGTGCTGCACCAAAAAAGCGTTTAGGGCGTTGCAGCGCATTTGCATCCACGCCACCGGTGAGTACCTTGCCTGATGAAGGAATCACGGTGTTGTAAGCACGGGCTAAACGGGTGATTGAGTCTAACAAAATCACCACATCTTTTTTATGTTCGACCAGGCGTTTGGCTTTTTCCAGCACCATTTCTGCCACTTGTACATGGCGAGTGGCAGGCTCATCAAAAGTAGACGCAACCACTTCACCTTTTACGGAGCGAGTCATTTCGGTCACTTCTTCTGGACGCTCATCAATCAGCAGTACAATCAAAATCACATCAGGGTGGTTTGCAGTAATGGCGTGGGCGATATTTTGCATCATTACCGTTTTACCACTTTTGGGGCTGGCTACCAGCAATCCACGCTGGCCGCGACCGATTGGTGCAATCATGTCAATCACACGGCTGGTAATATTTTCCACACCCTTAATATCTCGTTCTAATGTGAGTGGAATCGTAGGGAAAAGCGGTGTTAAGTTTTCAAACAATATCTTATGTTTGGTATTTTCAGGTGCGTCGCCATTTACGACATCTACTTTAACTAGTGCAAAATAACGCTCTCCATCTTTGGGGATGCGAATTTCGCCTTGTATGCTGTCACCCGTATGCAAATTAAATCTGCGGATTTGTGAAGGTGATACATAAATATCATCTGGCCCCGCCAAATAAGACGAATCTGGCGAGCGCAAAAAGCCAAAGCCATCCTGTAGTACCTCAAGCGTACCATCACCAAAAATACTTTCACCCTTTTTGGCTTTATGTTTCAAAATGGCAAAAATCAAATCTTGCTTGCGCATGCGGCTGGCATTTTCGATTTCATCGGCAATTGCCATTTCTACTAACTCGGTAACGGGTAGGTGTTTAAGGTCTGATAAGTGCATAAAGGCTCACTAAAACAAGAGTTGTGTGGGGTGGTGCGAAAGATTTCGAGTTTAAAATTAAGGGCAGGTAAAAAAAGATGGGTATTGCAAATGCGCGGTTAAGATTCAATTAAAAGACTTAAAATCAAACCGCACATTGTTCATGTGCGTACAGCCTAAAGCGTTTATATGTTGCTGTCAATAAATGCTGTTAATTGTGATTTTGATAAAGCACCTACTTTGGTCGCTTCTACATTGCCGTTTTTAAATAACATTAGG
>PHCL01000182.1 GCA_002842195.1 Betaproteobacteria bacterium HGW-Betaproteobacteria-20
ATGCTGCAATTTACTTTGTGCAACATGACTTAAATCCACGGTTTTAATCTGCAAACACCAACAATCAAGCTATCATCCTTGACCAAACAGGCTCAAACCGTTATGGTATAGGGTTGGTATATAAACGCAGTAAAAAGCCACTAAACCGAATAAAAACAAGCGTGACTTTAGTTAAAAAACTAGAGTCCAAAACAGTCAAAAACTAGAGTCGAAAACTAAATCGGTTTTATTAAAACGCATACAAAGTTAACGCAATAAAATTTAAATTGAAATTTAAATTTCAAACAAAAGATAAAAGACTAGCATGGAACAAAGCATGGAACAGAGTTCTAAAAAAATCACAGGCGCGGACATATTAGTACGCTGCCTGCATGAAGAAAACGTGGAATATGTATTTGGCTACCCAGGTGGAGCGGTATTGCATATTTACGATGCGATTTTTCATCAGGATAAATTTAAGCACATTTTAGTGCGCCATGAACAGGCCGCGCTACATGCTGCTGACGCGTATTCACGCTCTACCGGCAAGGTAGGCGTTGCACTTGTCACGTCTGGCCCGGGCGCAACCAACGCGATTACCGGCATTGCGACGGCTTATATGGATTCTATTCCTATGGTCATTATTAGCGGCCAGGTGCCAACCTACGCCATTGGTGAAGATGCCTTTCAGGAGTGCGATACGGTTGGCATTACCCGTCCATGCGTAAAACATAACTTTCTGGTTAAAGATGTACGCGACATTGCCAGCACCATTAAAAAAGCTTTTTATGTCGCTGCCAGTGGCCGTCCAGGGCCGGTTTTAGTGGATATTCCTAAAGATATTACCGCAGACTTATGCGTATTTGAATACCCAAAAACCGTACATTTGCGCTCGTATAACCCTGTGACTAAAGGCCATTTAGGCCAAATTAAAAAAGCGCTTAAATTGCTCACCGAAGCAAAACGCCCAATGGTGTACTCCGGCGGCGGCGTGGTGCTGGGCGACGCTTCTGCACATTTAATCAAGCTTATTCAGTCACTTGGCATTCCTATTACCAGCACCCTGATGGGTTTAGGCGGTTTTCCTGCGTCTGATGAAAAGTTTTTAGGCATGCTGGGCATGCACGGCACTTACGAGGCCAATATGGCCATGCAGGAGTGCGACGTACTGCTTGCCGTCGGCGCACGTTTTGACGACCGCGTGATTGGCAACACCGCACACTTCTTGTCAAATCCACGCACTATTATTCATATTGATATTGATCCGTCTTCAATTTCAAAGCGCGTAAAAATTGATGTGCCGATTGTTGGTGACGTTAAATCCGTCCTTGCCGATATGAATGAACTGATTGCGTCTGACAAGCCAGCACAGAATAACAGTGCGCTGACTGCGTGGTTCAAGCAGATTGCAGCCTGGCGTAGCAAAAAATGTTTGGATTTTGCACAAAGCAATGAATTGATTAAACCGCAATATGTCATTCAAAAACTGCATGAAGTGACTAAAGGCGAAGCGTTTGTAACATCTGACGTTGGTCAGCACCAGATGTGGGCAGCGCAATATTATAAATTTAACCAGCCACGCCGTTGGGTTAACTCCGGCGGTTTGGGCACCATGGGCGTTGGTTTGCCATACGCAATGGGCGTGCAGCTCGCGCACCCCGATGCGCAGGTAGCCTGCGTAACGGGTGAAGGCAGTATTCAAATGAATATTCAGGAGCTTTCAACCTGTGCGCAGTATCACTTGCCGATTAAAGTGATTATGCTCAACAATCGTTATTTGGGTATGGTGCGTCAATGGCAAGAGTTCTTCTATGAAAATCGCTATTCAGAATCGTATATGGATAGCTTGCCAGACTTTGTTAAACTGGCCGAAGCTTACGGCCATGTCGGCATGCAAATCACCAAACCCGGCGATGTTGAAGGTGCCTTGAAAGAAGCTTTTGATATGAAATCGCGCTTTGTGTTTTTAGACTTTATTACCGACCAAACAGAAAACGTATTTCCAATGATTAAAAACGGTAAAGGTTTGTCTGAAATGATATTGGCTAATGATATTGGTGCGGAGGATTTATAATGCGTCATATTATTTCTCTGTTAATGGAAAACGAAGCGGGGGCCTTATCACGCGTGGCCGGCTTATTTTCAGCACGCGGCTACAACATTGAGTCGCTCACCGTTGCGGCGACCGAAGATCCGACCCTGTCACGCATGACCATTGTAACTTCAGGCTCTGAGGCAGTTATCGAGCAAATCATCAAGCAGCTTAACAAGCTCATTGATGTGGTAAAAGTGCTGGATTTAAACGATGGTAAATTTATTGAACGCGAACTCATGCTCGTTAAAGTAAAAGCCACGGGTGCTTTTAGAGAAGAAATGAAACGCATGAGCGATATTTTCCGAGGCCGTATTATCGATGTGGCCGATGGCAGCTTTACCATTGAGCTTACCGGCTCAGGCAGCAAGTTAGACGCTTTTATCGAAAGTTTAGATAAAGCAGCGATACTGGAAACCGTGCGCACCGGCGCATCCGGCATAGGTCGCGGTGACAGAATTTTGAAAATTTAAGTAATATAAAGTTTAAAAAATAACCGATTTAAAATCATATCTATAATTAGGCATTTGCATAGAAAGGCAATCAAAAAATGAAAGTTTATTACGACAAAGACGCGGACCTTAGTTTAATTAAAGGCAAAAAAGTAACCATCGTCGGTTACGGTTCACAAGGTCACGCACATGCCGCCAACCTTAAAGACAGCGGTGTAACAGTGACTATCGGCCTGCGTAAAGGCGGTAGCTCATGGGCTAAAGCCGTTGCTGCTGGTCATAACACGCTGGAAATTGCTGACGCTGTAAAAGGCGCAGATGTCGTCATGTTATTACTGCCGGACGAAACCATGGCACAGATTTTTAACGAAGACATTGCCGCGCACTTAAAACAAGGCGCAACACTGGCATTTGCCCACGGCTTTAACATTCACTATAACCAAATCACGCCACGCGCAGATTTAGACGTGATTATGATTGCACCAAAAGGCCCAGGCCATACTGTGCGTTCAGAATACTTGAAAGGCGGCGGTGTGCCTTCACTTATCGCGGTTTATCAGGATCAATCCGGCAAGGCAAAAGATGTTGCACTTTCATATGCGGCCGCAAACGGCGGCACTAAAGGCGGCGTGATTGAAACAGATTTCCGCGAAGAAACCGAAACAGATTTGTTCGGTGAACAAGCGGTATTATGTGGCGGTGCGGTTGAGCTGGTTAAAGCGGGTTTTGAAACATTGGTAGAAGCTGGCTACGCCCCTGAAATGGCTTACTTTGAATGTCTGCACGAACTTAAATTGATTGTAGATTTAATGTACGAAGGCGGCATTGCCAACATGAACTACTCTATTTCAAACAATGCTGAATACGGCGAATACGTGACTGGCCCACAAGTAATCAACGACCAATCACGCGCCGCGATGAAAGTAGCATTAACCAACATTCAAAATGGTAACTACGCAAAACAGTTCATTTTAGAAGGTCGCACCAACTACCCTGAAATGACAGCACGCCGTCGCCTGAACGCGGCACACCCAATTGAGCAAGTAGGCGGCCAATTGCGCGCCATGATGCCTTGGATTGCAAAAAACAAATTAGTTGATCAATCTAAGAACTAGTCGGTAGTGGATAGTCATTAAACCTTAGTTCGGGCGGGATGCTAAACAGCCTCCCGCCCTTTTTATTAGAAAAACACTGGTTTATTGCTAATTTATAGCTATTTCCTAAAATAATCCGATGATGTAACTGATTACGCTTATTCGTCATACCAGCGAAGGCTGGTATCCAGGCCACGTGAATACTAGAGTT
>PHCL01000183.1 GCA_002842195.1 Betaproteobacteria bacterium HGW-Betaproteobacteria-20
TAATTTTTCGCGCGCCAGACTAATTTTTTTGTAATAATCCAGTAAGCCAGTTAACCCAATCACTACCTTGCGCTCGCTACTGACTGGAAAATGCAAGCTTGCAAGATAATCCATAGCCGCACTATGGTTGTGGAGTGCAGGCAAGCTTTCTGAAGCTCCTTCAATTACACCTAGACCATAAGCAAAAAAGCTTAATGGACGTGTCGCGGTGATTTTGGCATCTAATTGGCGCAGACTACCTGCAGCGGCATTGCGTGGGTTGGCGAATAACTTTTCAGATTTTATTGTCTGGACCTGGTTTAGTTTTTCAAAATCACGTTTGAACATGAGCACTTCGCCACGCACCTCTAACAACTTTGGTGGGTTTGGACAATTTAAACGCATAGGAATAGCACGCAAAGTCCGTAGATTATGCGTTACATCTTCGCCTGTATACCCATCACCACGAGTTGCACCTTGAGTGAAGATACCATTTTCATATGTCAAAGTGACGGCCAAGCCATCAAATTTTGGCTCAACAGCATATTCTATTTGGTCTTGTCCTAACGCTTCACGGATGCGTTTATCAAAGGCTTCAACTTCATACTCTTCAAATGCATTATTAAGCGACAACATCGCTTGCCTGTGAGTAACGCTATTAAAAGCATTGGTTGCAGAGCCGCTTACCCGCTGGGTTGGAGAGTCTGGGGTCGCGAGCTTGGGATATTGTTGTTCCAGGCTTTGCAGTTCACGATATAGCTTATCATATTCACTATCTGGCACAGACGGTGCGTCTAATGCGTAGTATTCGTAGTCATACTGCGCGATTAAATCACGTAGTACTGCACAGCGTGTTTCTAATGCGTTTGTGGGTAAGCCACTAAACTCAAGGTCTTGCCGCCCTGCACTATTAGCCATTTATGAAAATAACCTGCGCGCGCTATCTGAGCCCGGTACAATGCCGCGCACTAACATGGTGGCCTGTATCACTTTGAGTTGCTGGCGGATTTTCTCAATTTGGATGTCACCTAGTATTTTATTACTGTCATCTACCAACACGGCATTTAAGCCGATTTCCATTTGCCTTGCCACTTGCACCATCTGGCCAAATGCTTCTGAACATTGATTAACATGTGGGATATCTAATTGAAAAGTCACGGCTTTCACCACTGAATTCCTTAACATTTCAGGACTAAATGGGTAATCTTCACGATTAAACATCACAAAAGATGGTGGCGCAACTTCGTTGTTTAAAGGCTGCGCTATATAAGTAAACTTGCCGTCTGAATTAAGTTTGAAGCCTTGTGCTTCGGCTAACCCTCTTAATTTGGTACCCGTAAACGCGCCGTTTTCACCGTGTTGTAAATGAAAACCTATGGTTTTATCCACCTCAATACAAAATGCATCTAGTGCATTGGCTTTTGCAAGCGCATCACCAACATATTGCCACTCTACGTGGCCATCAATGTCTAAACCTAAAGTTTCCACGGCCAATTGAAAACGATTTAAAGTATTGCGTGACACTGCCCCACCACGATCCGCCAGTTGCATGCTACATGCTACTTTAATAATGGCTGGATTAGCTACTAGCCCAGGGTCTAGGGCAATATCTTGAAGCAAATGCCACTGCTGATTTGTATCTTGTTTTAAAACACCTTGCTTTGAAACTAAGACATGTACAAAAACAGGCTTGTCAAAGCTCTCAAATAGCGTTTTAAGTGCATGATTCAGCTTGCTTATTGAAGTTTTAGATGCTAAATATAACACGGCAGTTAAATCCATTTGGCCATGTAGCATCGCTGGCAAACTTAACTCCGACTCTAAATCATTTTGCTTGGTTGCAAGGTTTCCAGTTTCTACAGGTGGCTCATATTGTTTATCTGAATTAAGCGCATTAGTTAATGCTTCTTTAGGCGCGTAAGGGCGGACCGGGTTACTGTCAGCCTTGGTTTTTAGCTGTAGTGTATTACTCGCTTCTAATCTTTGATTAGATAAGCGCTCCAATTTAGTGTTGATAATTTCATCATACGCGGCATCAATCGATACTTCTTCAGACAACACTGTATCATCATCAAAGTTCTGAGAAGGTTTCAGATAGCGGTTATCCTGATTGGCAAACGATGGTTCGCGCTTTGTAGTTTCAAGCAAGGCACTATCGATGATGAAATTATCTGCAAAGCGATCATCATTTGAAGTGTCATGTAATTTGTCGCTACCAACTATCAATGTATCGCCTTGCAACGGATCCTCTAAATCCGACGCATCTAGCAAAACATCGCTTCTGATGGGTGAGAAGCTATCTTCCACCTGACGATGAAATTGCCTTTCTTGCCACCAGTTAATTATAAGCACGGCGACAATAATCAGTGCGCCAATGGCTATTAAAGATATCTGTAAATCACTCATTTAAGCCTAACTCTCAACATTACTTTTAAAATATTCAATATCTACTTCAGGACACTCTCACTAACTGGCTACTAAGTTGGAAACTCATCTATCATGCGCACAGCGGCTTCCATATCTACGTCCACAATACGCGAAACACCAGACTCCTGCATAGTAACACCTATCAATTGCTGCGCCATTTCCATGGTTATTTTATTATGACTTACATATAAAAACTGTGTTTTTTCAGACATTTTTTTCACCATGGCACAGAAACGTTCAGTATTACTGTCATCTAGGGGTGCATCCACTTCATCCATTAAACAAAATGGTGCCGGGTTCAATCTAAACAAAGCAAATACAAGCGCGAGAGCCGTTAATGCTTTTTCACCTCCTGATAACAAATGGATGGTGCTATTTTTTTTGCCAGGTGGCTGCGCAAACACCTGCATGCCAGTGTCTAAAATCTCTTCACCCAGCAATTCCAGTCTAGCTTGCCCACCACCAAATAGAGTTGAAAATAGCTCAGCAAAATGACGGTTGGCTTCATCAAACGTAGCTTGCAAGCGGCCTCTAGTTTCTTTATCTATTTTACGAATTGCATCTTCTAGCGTATCGCTGGCCTCATGCAAATCTTTACACTGGCTATCTAGATATTGTTTACGTGTTTGCTCGGTTTCCAACTCTTGAATGGCGGCTAAATTTACCGCGCCGAGTGCTTCTATATTTTGCGTAAGCTTATCGCGCTTATTTTCTAAATCAGCGGCTCTTAATTCTACATTGTTGACTATTTGCGCTTCTAAATGTTCGGCCAACTGAGCCTCGCTTAAATTAGAGGCGGCGAGCTCAATCTGGCATTGCTCAAAATGCAGTCGCGCTTCTTGTTCGCTTAATCGAGCGGCTTCTAATTTATCGCGTAGCGGGTGCAGCAATTGCTCATTTTGCATGCGTGAACGCTCATGCTGTAGCAATGCTTGCTCGCATTCACTCATGGTATTTCGTGCTGCCGCCAATACTTGTTCACGCTGCTGTTTATTGTTGAGAGCTATTTCTAAATTAACTTTTAAGGTTTCCATTGTAGTGGCAGCCAAGGTCGTTTCTAGTTCATTGCTGCGGAATTTAAGAGATGTATTTTCTTCAAGTAAGTTATTAACTTTATTATTTAACTCATTAATATTATTATTAATTAACTTTATATTAAAGCTTTTTTCTTGATGCGTATGCTCTATCATTTGCAATTGATTGCGAGCTTCATTAAAGCTTGTTTCAGCAATTTTCTTTGCTTCTTCAGCTGCTATTGCTGTACTTTTCAACTGGACTAAATTAAGTGTAATTTCACTTATCAACTGCTCTTTTTGCGCAGTTTCAGCTTTAAGTTTATTGATTTTCTCTTCAGCTAAAGCATAATCATGCTGCAAGTTTTTTTGCCGTTGTAGTGCATTTAATTGC
>PHCL01000184.1 GCA_002842195.1 Betaproteobacteria bacterium HGW-Betaproteobacteria-20
TCATTTTCTATAGTGCTGCTATTCTTGCCATTATTAATGCCTATGCAAGCATGGCCAGAGTTTTCGTTTTATCAAATCGCTACATTATTGCCATTGGTTTTATCGCGCTGGTTTTTGCAGCTTTTTGTTTCGCTCCACTTATTCATACACTGCGCACCCGTCGCTTTACCAGCCCATGGCAAAAATGGCTGACAATATTGTTTATTGTGATTTTCAGCCTGTCTTTCATCAGAAATATATTACCTAAAAATGAAGGTTACAATTTTGAGCAGGATGCCGTTGCCTATGTGAAACAACTACAAATACCAAATAACAAAGTGTTTTTTGTGACGGACAAGTCAATTTATTATGCAGGGGAAAATTTTACAGGTAGACGCTCAGAGCACTGGCAGCTTATCAAAAATGCGATTGAGGATGGCTCAATTTACAAATATGACTGCCTCATGCTTTACGTAGAGAATGATGAAAGCCTTGCAGAAAAAGAAAAAATATTTGCCAATCAACTAACCCAATACCGTTTAGATAAAGAGTTCTACGGTTTGAATCACAAAAAAAAGATTATGCTTTATGTTAAAAATAGCACATTAAGATAATGAACAAACTCCAAGCCATTTTTCGTCGTTTTCAATTAGGTGAAAAATTCAAACATCAATACAGTTGTCACCCTGATTTTGACCTGCTACGTCATACCGACTCCTGCACTATTATCTGGAAGGGACAAGCAGTCGCCGAGATCGCCTTGGCGCACACCCTAAGCAACAAATTTAGTGGGACTTGCTTTACCGTAGCCACAGGCCCTTCTTTAGCTGATATTGATCTTAATCAGATAGCATCATTTGAGACCATCAGCCTTAATTGCGCAATTAAAAAATTTACTGCCACAAATTTAAAACCTACACACTGCGTCATCATTGACCGCAGAATATTTGAAAACCAATGGGCATGTGTAAAAGACTCCGTTCTTTCTGGCGCAAACTGTTTTTTTTCATACGTAGGTTTATCAAGAATATGTGAGCGCGAACCCGAGCTGCTGAAATTTGGGAATGTTTATCTGATTGAGTCTATCTCAAGAAAATTTAGTATTCCTCGGGCCAGTCAACTCGAATGCCAAAACATATTTTTCAATGACCCTGAAATTTTTGTAGATGACAGACTGCCTGAATTATGTAGGTCTGTTGGCTTTAGTAGCAACCTGGAAAAAGGGCTTTTCTCAGGCAAGACTGTAGCCACATGGGCTGTACAGCTTGGCGTAGCGCTGGGCTACCAACAAAATTTTATTTTAGGCATGGATCTAGGCGGAACGGGGAAAACCCATTTCTACGCTGATGGCAGCAATAAATCACCTGATTTTATGCGGGATTACGAACCCTATATTAGAGTCTGTTTTGAACAAGCAAAGCGTGCCAGCGTGGCAACAGGATTTGATGTCTATAATCTATCAAAAGATAGTACACTACCACATGAAATCATACCTAAAATAAGCTTCGAAGAAGCACTGCGAATCGCTCAAAACAACCATTAATACGCGACATTTATAACCATTATGAAAATTATCATCCCATTACAAACATGCTCTACACGCATCCCACTAAAAAACATCCGTCCTTTTTATAATGACGACTCTTTGTTTGATATTAAAGCAAAGCAAATCTTAGAATTTGAAGTGGCCGATAATGTATATGTGTCATCTGAAGATGAAGAGAAAGTGCGCCCGTTGTGTGAAAAGTATGGTTTTCACTTTATGCTGAGAGATCAATCACTAACAGGCAACAAGATTTACCAGCCAGACCTAGTCAAAGCCCTTACTGAACCACTTCCTGGAGATGATGACATCATGTGGATACAGGTCACATCTCCATTATTCAACCAGTTCAAAGAAGCCTTGGTTGAATGGAAAAAAGTACGCGATGATTACGACTCATTAGTTGCAGTAAAACCTTTTAAAGGTCACCTGCTGGATGAAAAAGGCAATGCCGTTAATTACAACTTTGGCTATTGGCATAAAGTCTCACAAGATCTACCCAAACTTTATTCTGTATTATGGAGCTTATTTATTTTAAAACGCGCTACCGTTAATCGCTTTAATTACCATATTGGTGTAAATCCTTACTTATTTGCTTCGGACAACATGGTCGTGGATATTGACTACCATGAAGACTTTGAATTGGCGCGTCATATTTATACAAAGATATATGGCAACACTTCTGACTAACTGTACTTTAATCTGTCAGCTGGAATAAAAATCATATTAACCCAGCAAAACTTTTGGTATTAAAATCAAGAACTCTCCAATGAATAAACTCTTCGTAAAAAATCATCCTGCACAATTAAGCTTTTTTAAAAGTCTGCAATTAGAAAAAAGTAAGTTATTTTTAAGGAGACTGAATAATGAGCACATCAGTAAAAATGAAAGACAGATTGCAGTCTTTGCATTTGACTCAATAGCCCTTGAAGTTGCACTTTATGGTGTTTATGAGAAAAAAGAATTAGAACTCTTTTTTGACTGGTTAAGCTTTATTCAAAAGGACTTTTTGCAAGGTGCAGCCATTGATATTGGTGCAAACATTGGCAACCATAGCTTGTTTTTTTCAGATTATTTTAAAAAAGTTTATAGTTTTGAACCTAATAAAAATACTTTCAAACTTTTATCATTTAACGCTAATCTGGTCAACAATATCGAATGCTTTAACTACGGTCTATCCGACAAAGAAAGCACTGCTACAATGGTTTTTGATAAGAAAAATGTTGGTGGCGCAAAGTTAACCGGGGATTTAGCTGCCGATTCAGATGTAGTGAACTTAAGAATGCTTGATCAGAGCATTTCTTTTGAAGAGCGAGTTTATTTAATAAAAATCGATGTTGAAGGTCATGAGCTTGAAGTTTTAAAAGGTGCTAAAAAAACTATAGGAAGTCATCAACCAATCATTATTTTTGAACAACTAAGTTCTGAATTTAACAGCGGATCCTCTGACTGTATTGAGATTTTAAAAAAATATGGTTATGAAAATTTTGCTTATTTAAAATTTAGTCCGGGTGTGTGCAAAAAAATACCTAAATTTTTGAGAAGGAACATACAACTGTTACATTCTAAATTTCTTGGACAAACTGGTGAAGTAATTAAATCGTCTTCTTTTGAAACACGTAACTACCCATTTCTAATAGCGATACCAAAATGGCTAAATGAAACGCTTTAATCAAATTACGCTAGTTTCAACATTTACATTCTCATACCAAGTTGCAACAAATGTTGCATTTCTAAAGTGAATCTGGCCTTTTATGGTAGCATGCGGTTGAAGAAGTAGGCGTAAAGGTCTACCTGCCCCCTAAATTCATTGCTTCTCTCTAGTTCAATGATAATTATGTCATCCAGTTTCGGGCTAGGTAAATCGATATCTTCAGCTCGACAAACAAATGAGCAATGCGATGATCCAATCAAACAGTCCTGCTTTTTTTGTGCCTATTTGGATTTTTAAAATATAGCTACCCAGCTAAACAGCTTAGCCATTTTTTTTGCTAAAGTCGGCTTGTTGATACCGAAATAGAAATCGAGTTGAAATTGATTGATACAACTGCAGCCTATTGAAATAAAACACTTATCCTCAAAAAGTATCACCGTGCGACCTCTAGAATTTAATCCATTAAATTTGAAATATTATTTCTCACTTGAATGCCATGAGCTTTGCAATAATCTTCCCAATCAGCAACCTCGGTCCAATCACTCAAAAACACAAAGTCTAAACCCGCACGTGTAGCCGCCTCAAAGTCGTATTTACTGTCGCCAATAAATAGCGCTGG
>PHCL01000185.1 GCA_002842195.1 Betaproteobacteria bacterium HGW-Betaproteobacteria-20
ACCAGTTGTGACAGGTTTTTACCAGTGGCAAAACTTTTTTCACTATTTAAAAACACCATGACATCTCGCAATATATCCACTTCTCCATTCAATAGCCATCCTGCAAAAACCGATTGGCGCGGTCTGTTTAGACTCTATGCGTTTTTCTTTTATTTTTCGGGTGTCACGCATGTGATTTTACAGCTCATGGGGGCCACCGTGTTTGTCGGCTTGCGCCAAGCGATTGTGATGAGCCTGCTGTGGTTGATTCCTGTTTTGCTGTTTCCGCAACGTACGAAAGCGATTAGCGCGTTGATAGGCGCAGTATTGTGGTTATTTTCGCTGGTGAATTTAGGTTATTTTTGCATTTATCAGCAAGAGTTTTCACAAAGCGTTATTTTTATTATTTTTGAGTCTAACCCTGCGGAAAGTGCAGAGTTTGTTTCACAATATTTTGTGTGGTGGATGATTCCAGTTTTGCTGTTGCATACCACAGTAGCTATTTGGTTATGGCGCAGATTACGCCCAGTGATACTAACGTCAAAAAAAGTGACGGTGATAAGTTTAGCCATATTAAGTTTATTATTTTTCTATCCATTGTTTAAGCAACTGGTGCTTAAACAGTCGCCGCTGCCCGTTGCACTGGAAAAAATTCAAAATAATATGGAGCCGGCCGTTCCGTGGCAATTGGTGATGGGCTATGTTAATTACAAGACCCAGCTTAATAATATGGAAAAACTACTTGAGCAAAACTCCAAAATTCCACCACTTAAAAATTTACAGGATGTCAATGCAGATGTGCCTGCCACATTAGTGTTGGTAATTGGCGAGTCAACCAATAGGCAACATTTGAGCTTATATGGCTACCACAGAAAAACCACGCCACTTTTAGATGCGATGCGAGATCAGCTCACCATATTTAATCATGTGGTTACGTCAAGACCTTCTACTATTGAAGCTTTGCAACAAGTACTTACATTTGCCGATCAAGATCATCCAGACCGCTATTTAACTGAACCTTCATTGATGAATTTAATGAAGCAGGCAGGCTATAAAACTTTTTGGATTACTAATCAGCAAACTGTTACCAAGCGTAATACGATGTTGACCACTTTCGCTAAACATACCGACAGGCAAATATTTTTAAACAACACCAGATCGCAAAACTCTGAGCAGTACGATGAAAATGTGTTGCCACCTTTTGCCGAGGTTTTAAAAGATAAAGCACCACGCAAGTTTATTGTGGTGCATTTATTAGGTACGCATTTGAAATATCAATATCGTTATCCAGCTGCCTATGATTACTTTAATACCCGAGAAGGCTTGCCATCTGCCTTAACAGAGGCAAAAGCAGAGGTTGTCAATACTTACGATAATGCGGTGTTATATCATGATTTTGTGGTGTCCAGCCTGATAGAACAATTAAAAACAGCTGTGCCAAATGGGTTGCTGTTGTACTTGTCCGATCATGGTGAAGATGTCTATGATTCGCCGCCCTATAATATGCTAGGCCGTAACGAATACAGTCCAACATTGCCTATGTATGCTATCCCCTTTTTTCTATGGGAATCGCCAGCACGAAAAAGCACACATCCACGCAATTGGTCAACGATGCTTAATAGAACTTATAGTACAGCCGATTTTATCTACACTTGGTCTGATTTGGCGGGCTTGCGCTATGACGGCTTTGACGCGCGCAAAAGCTTGGTGAGTGATGAATATCAAGCGATGCCACTTAAAATCGGCAACCCGTACGACAAAAAATCACTCACCGTACTTGCACCAGAATAATGGCTTTAGTCATACCGCATATTCGATGACACTGAGTACAGATTTGATAGCCTGGTCAACCTTGAGTGTAGGAGAAATTCCACACAGCTTGGTGGTGGAAAATAAAACTTTACACCATCTGAAAAGTGTCCGCAGTATACCGCGCCGCCGCTTGGTGTTGCATGGTGTTTGGCAAGAGGTTGAAGTGTATGCCAAGTTTTTTTTAGGATTAGATGCAAAAAAATACGCACAACGCGATAAATGTGGACGTGATTTGCTGCAACAAGCGCACATTGCAACGCCTACTTTACTTTATGCGGGTGCAGTGGCTGAAGACGTAGAAGTGCTGATATTTCAGGCAGTTGCTTCAAGCATTAACACGCAAGAGGCCTACAGACTAGCCACAGACCAAGCCGCACGGCGCGACCTAGTGATGCGTTTAGTGCAAACGGTGGCGCAACACCACAAAACGGGTTTACTGCAAACCGATTTGCATCTTAAAAACTTTTTGGTAATAACAGATCGCCCAATTATTTATACGCTTGATGGTGACGGCATTTGTGCGATATCGCCATGGTTAAAGAAAAGCCAGCAACTGCACAATCTTGCCACGCTATTTTCTAAAATGGATGTGTTAGATGATATTTGGATTGCGTATTTGTATCAAACTTATTGCAAGGAAATGGGCGTTGAATATTACGTAGAAAATGCGTCTCAAGTGCGGGGATTGACGCAAAAAATCCGGCGTCAGGTGGCGAGCGCCTACGCGGATAAAAAAGTATTTCGAACCTGTAGCGATGTAAAAGTCATACGAAGTTTTAAATATTTTATCGCCATTGCAAATGATTTTCTGGTTGAACGGCCACTATTATTATCGCTGGACCAGTTTTTGACAGATAAATCTAAAAATATCAAAAATGGTAATACCTGTACAATTGCGCAAGCTGGGATGGCTGGTTTGCATGTGGTTGTTAAGCGATATAACATTAAAAACCTATGGCATGGCCTAAGCCGCGCGGTGAGGCCCAGCCGAGCTGCAAAGTCCTGGGCGAATGCACATCGGCTGAGGATTTCAAACATCACTACAGCTAAACCGCTAGCACTGGTTGAAGAGCGTTTCGGATATTTTAGGCATCGCGCTTATTACATTAGCGAGTATATTGATGCGCCTGATGTCATGCAGTTTTTTGCACAATCAGTCAGGTTAGAAGATAGGCAAACCGTGGCACATAACCTTGCCACTTTGTTTTATAAACTGTATTTACTCAAGTTTTCGCATGGTGATTGCAAGGCGAGTAATATCAAAATCGTTAATTTTGCACCAGTGTTGATTGATTTGGATGGCATGCAAGCCCATTTTGGCAGTGTTGTTGGTGATTGGTGGTTTGAGCGTAAACATATTAAAGACTTAAAACGGTTAATGAAAAACTGGGAAAATGATGCCGAAGTCACGATTTTGTTGAAGCGGGCACTCTTGTCAGAATACATCGCACAGCGTCCTGATGAAGGAAAGCATATCTTATTTCGCGCAGCTATCGTCTAAATCGCGCAAGCCTCGTCCAAACAAAGTAAAATGATAACAAATGAATTCACGAGATTATTAGCATGATTGTTTTAGGTTTATCCGGTGCTTTAGGTCACGATGCTTCAGCAGCTATTTTAGTCGACGGGAAAATTATTGCTGCAGCAGAAGAAGAGCGGTTCATTCGTGATAAACACGCAAAGAATCAATTTCCGTATGAAGCTGCAAAATTTTGTCTTAAACAAGCCGGTATCAAAGCTGAAGATGTCGATATTGTTGCCTTTCCTTATGCGGAAATCCCGTTAAGTACTAGCGCGCGCTGGCATTATGCTATGCGGCATTGGTATGCGCCGGATCGCGCACTGGATGCTATATTCAATGGCAATCGCCGTTTCCGCCGCAACCGTGATAAATCGCTTAAGTTGATGGCAGACCTCGGTTTAACTAAAGCTAGATTTGTCCCTGTTGAACATCATCTTGCTCATGCTTCCAGCGCCTATCATTTAAGTGGCTTTA
>PHCL01000186.1 GCA_002842195.1 Betaproteobacteria bacterium HGW-Betaproteobacteria-20
GCCAAAAGCAGGTGAGCCAGCTTTTTATGATGCAAAATTTGAAGATAAAACATTACGCATAGCGGTATTGAATTTACCTGTTTCCGGACTTACGGAAAAAGGCAATGCCACTATATTGATAGGGGAAACCACCACTAAGCGGGACAAGATGGCCGATGAAATTATTGCCATTATGTTAATCCCGCAAATCGTATTGATTTTACTCGTGATGTTTCTGGTAAATGTGGGTATTCAGCGCGGCCTGATTTCACTTGAAAAGTTAAGGGATATGATTTCCAAACGGCTGCCCACTGACACGCATCCACTTGCTGAACATGATGCGCCGCAGGAGTTGCAGCCTTTATTGCATGCAATGAATGAATTGTTAGTGAAAGAAAAAGCCGCTGTGGACGAACGGCGCCATTTTTTAGCCAATGCCGCACATCAACTTAAAACGCCTTTGGCCGGCCTGAAAATTCAGGCCGAAGCGGCTTTAAGGGAAAGTGATATCGCTAACATTCAACATGCACTAAAGCAGATAAGTGTAGGCAGTGATAATTTAGGACGGCTAGCCAATCAACTGTTAAGCCTGGCGCGTGCAGAGCCTGAGGGAAGCCAGACGCAGCCGTTTGAACGGGTGGATTTAATAAAACTTATTCACGAAGTCACGTCAGACTGGGTGCCAAAAGCGCTTGCGAAAAATATTGACTTAGGTGTGAGTTGCCAGCTGGCACAGCTGAATATAAGCGGTAATGTGGTGTTACTGCAAGAATTGCTGAGCAATTTAATTGACAATGCCATACGCTACAACCAGGCTGGCACTAAAGTGACGGTAAGTTTGGCGATGGAAAATCAAGCAGCGGTGTTATCTGTGCAAGATAACGGCACAGGCATAGCCTTGAACGAGCAGCAAAAAGTGTTTGAGCGGTTTTATCGCGTGTTGGGTAATGCAGAAAGCGGATGTGGTTTAGGGCTGGCGATTGTACGTGAAATTGCGCAACAACATCATGCACAGGTTGAACTTGGTTATGCCAATACGCAAAAAGGCACGCCAAGCGGTACGATAGTAAAGGTAATATTTATATGAGTGCCCTTGTGGTGCAAAGCTCTCTATATGTACAACCAAATCCCTTCGACAGGCTCAGGGAACGTTATTCAGGAAATGTTCCCTGAGCCTGTCGAAGGGATATTATGTACTGTATCTAAGCTACCCTTTTGTCGTTTTCAATCAAGGCGTAAGCTGAATGATTGTGGATAGATTCAAAATTCTCACTTTCAACCGTGTAAGCCACAATGCGTTTTTCAGCATTTAATTGAGCGGCCACATCGCGCACCATGTCTTCTACAAATTTTGGGTTATCGTAAGCACGCTCGGTGACGTACTTTTCGTCCGGGCGTTTTAGCAGGCCGTAAAGCTCGCATGAGGCTTGCTTTTCAACTAAATCAATAATATCTTCAATCCAGATAAAGTCGTTAATCAGTGCGGTAACCGTCACGTGGCTACGTTGGTTGTGTGCACCGTAATCTGATATTTTTTTACTGCATGGGCAAAGGCTGGTCACAGGCACCAACACTTTTACTGTGGTGTCGATTTTGTCATGGCTGATTTCACCTATAAAAGTCACCTCGTAATCCAGCAGGCTTTTTACGCCGGAAACAGGTGCGGCTTTATTCACAAAGTAGGGAAAAGTCATTTCTATATGGCCGGATACAGCCTCTAGGCGCTTGACCATTTCACGCAGAATAGTTTCAAATGACTCGACAGAAATCGCATGTTCATTGATATTGAGAATCTCAACAAAGCGCGACATGTGTGTGCCTTTAAATTGTTGCGGCAAATGCACATACATATTAAACATGGCCACCGTATGCTGCTCTCCGCCAGACTTGTCTTTCACAACCACTGGGTGACGAATGGCTTTAATGCCCACTTTATCGATGGCAATATGGCGGGTATCCACTGTATTTTGCACGTCTTCAATTGTGCTGAGCGTGGTATTGGATAGTGCGGCTTGATTCATTTGTTTTCCAGTTCGACAATTACTTGCAGCAAGTATTTAACAGTATTTATTCAATAGCACTTAATTAATAGTACTTAATTAACAGTACTTATTAGACAATAGTTGAGTATATCACTAGGTTATTTGTCTCGCAATTGCAGCAACAATGCCCTCAGCGTTGAGACCGCAGTCTGCAAGCATAGTTTCATGTACACCATGTTCAATAAATTGGTCAGGCAAGCCTAAACATAAGGTCCTGATGAGTGGTTTGTTGTGGGCTTGCATGGTCTGCAATGTTTCCATCACAGCAGAACCCGCGCCGCCCATTACGCTGTTTTCTTCAACGGTGACTATAAATGTGTGGTCAAGGCTCAATTTTTCAAGCAACGCATGGTCAATCGGCTTCACAAAACGCATATTAACCACAGTGGCATTGAGATGTTCACCTGCCTCCAGGCAAACTGTCAGCATGCTGCCAAAGCTTAAAATGGCGATTTTTTGCTTGTTTTTGCTGGCAGTTGCATGGCGTTTAATTTCAGCCGTACCAATGGTGATGGCTTGCATTTGTTGATCAACAACTGCACCCGTCCCACCGCCGCGTGGGTAACGCACAGCGGCTACGCCATTGTATTGAAAGCCGGTGTAAAGCATTTGCCGGCATTCATTTTCATCGCTGGGCGCCATAATCATGATGTTTGGAATGCACCTTAAAAAGCTCAAATCAAAAGCGCCGGCGTGTGTTGGGCCATCAGCACCTACCAGCCCGGCACGGTCTATCGCTAATAAAACCGGTAAATTTTGTAAGGCAATATCATGTATAAGTTGGTCATAAGCGCGCTGTAAAAACGTGCTGTAAATAGCGACTACCGGCTTTAAGCCATCACAGGCCATGCCAGCGGCAAAGGTGAGAGCGTGCTGCTCGGCAATGCCGACATCAAAATAACGGTTCGGATATTTTTCAGAAAAGGCGTTCAAGCCAGAGCCATCGCACATGGCAGGGGTAATGCCTATCAGACGTTCATCCTGCGCAGCCATATCCACCAGCTGCGCCAGATCGTGGACAAGTCCTTCGACTCGCCGCTGCTGCACACGGTGCACGGCATCGGCTATCGCCTGGCGGAGCAGACCGATGATCGCTAGCCTGCCCTTCTCCAAGCGCATAGTCAGCGCCTTCGTTCTCATGACGGTAATTGTCAGCGGCTCCTTTTCCCTGGGGATTGTAGCCGTCGTCCATTTTGTCGAAACACAGCTCATAACAAAAGAACTGCACGGCAAACTGAGCACTGTTCTCCATGAAGACATCAAGGCAGGAAGGATCCCGCGGCTTGACGCGAGAACCCGTTTTTTCGCATCGAACTCCGCCGAGCATCCGATCCCGGAACGCTTCGCAGACTTCCCCGAAGGGTTCACGGAGATCGAGGATGAACACGATGCCGCCTATATCTACCTCACCGAACTTAATGGGATTCGATACATGCTCCTCCAGGAGCAGCAGGAATTTGAGGACCGGGAGGAAATTCTCTTCTCGGTCGTTCTGGCGGGTTTTCTGCTCTCCATCGTCAGCGCCTGGGGACTTGGCTCGATCATGGCCAGAAAAGTGATGAAACCGGTTGCCCGTCTGGCCAGACAAGTCCGACACGTTGATCAGCTTGCCTCTTTGCCGGCCCCCCTGGCACCGGGCTATTCCGATGATGAAATAGGTCATCTGGCGTCCGCTTTCGACACCACGCTCGGACAACTCAGGCAATCCATCGAACGCGAACGACTCTTCACCAGCGACGTCAGCCA
>PHCL01000187.1 GCA_002842195.1 Betaproteobacteria bacterium HGW-Betaproteobacteria-20
ATGCATTGGTAAGATGGGTATTGCAGGCGGTGCCTGGCGTCACCCCTGGCAATATCAATTGCAGTGAGTGGTTCCAATTGGTTGAATTGATTGGTATAATGCAGGTAGAATTTTTCGATGGGCTTTGTGCCCATTTTTTGTTTCTGCAACTTACGCGTGTTTTTGCGGGGTTGTAACGATGCATTGAGGTTAATAAACATGCAGGATTTGCATACATTGATAGAGGCGACGGTAACTCAGCTAGGTTACGAGTTGGTTGATTTGGAGATTTCTAATCGCGGTAAGTTGTTGCGTGTGTTTATTGACAAACTTAAGCCTGAAAGCATTAAAGACAGTGTGACGATTGATGATTGTAGTTTGGTGAGCAATCAGTTGGGTAACTTGTTGGCCGTAGAGAATGATATTGATTACGACAGGCTAGAGGTTTCTTCGGCAGGCATGGACCGTGTGTTGAAAAAAGAGTCAGATTTCGTGCGATTTACCGGTGAGCGCGCGCAGATTAAATTGCGTGTGGGTATTAAAGATGAAAGCGCTAATGCGACTGAAACGACCCTGCCACGTAAGACTTTTTTAGGTATTTTGCAAGGCGTGGAAGATGGTTTTGTGTTGCTGGCATTTGAAGGTGTAGTGTACAAGCTGGCGATGAGCAATATTGATAAGGCGCGTCTAAGCCCTGTATTTTAAAGGCAGTGCTGAGCTAATGAGTTTCATAATAATTGAAGAACGTAAAAGTTTAATCAACATAAAATTTAATAAAAGTGCAGCTAAACTGCGCTTTATAGTCGGAGAATTAAAATGAGTCGTGAAATTTTATTATTGGTAGATGCCTTGGCGCATGAAAAAAATGTCACTAAAGAGGTGATTTTTATTGCACTTGAGCTTGCCTTGGCGTCAGCCACCAAGAAAAAATATCATGATGATATTGATGTGCGCGTATCGATTGACCGTGAAACCGGTGAGTATGAAACATTTAGGCGCTGGCAGTACGTAGACTATGATTTGCTGGAAAATTCCGCTTATCAGATTGATGAAGAAAGCGAGCATGCCAAAGGCCTAACTATTGGTGATTACTACGAAGAGCCACTGGAAAATCTTGAGTTTGGTCGCATTGGCGCTCAGGCTGCCAAGCAAGTGATTTTGCAAAAAGTGCGCGAAGCTGAACGTGAGCAGATTTTAGAGGACTTCTTAGCGCGCGATGAAAAATTAGTCACGGGTGTGATTAAACGCATGGAAAAAGGTAATGCGATTATTGAGGTTGGTCGAATTGAGGCGCTGTTACCGCGTGAGCAAATGATTCCAAAAGAGAATTTGCGTGTAGGCGATCGGGTACGGGCCTATTTGTCACGCATCGAGCGCGGAGGCCGTGGGCCACAGTTGATTTTATCAAGAATTTCACCTGACTTCTTAGTGCGTCTGTTTGAGCTAGAGGTGCCTGAAATTGAAGAAGGTTTATTGGAGATTCGCGCTGCCGCACGCGATCCTGGGCTACGTTCAAAAATTGCTGTTAAAACGAACGACCAGCGTTTAGATCCAGTTGGCACTTGCGTTGGTATGCGTGGTTCACGTGTGCAAGCGGTTACTGGCGAATTGGCTGGCGAGCGCGTCGATATTGTATTATGGAGCATGGAGCCTGCGCAGTTTGTCATTAATGCAATGTCGCCTGCTGAAGTGACCAGTATTGTAGTGGAGGAAGATACGCACAGCATGGATGTGGTGGTAGATGAAGAACAGTTAGCCCTTGCCATTGGCCGCAACGGTCAAAATGTACGTTTAGCGTCAGAGCTTACTGGCTGGACGCTAAATATTTTAACAGTAGACCAGGCAGCACAGAAAAACCAGGATGAGTTTGCAGGTGTTAGTCAGTTGTTTATGGACAAACTGGATGTAGATGCGGAAGTGGCTGAAATTCTTGTGCAAGAAGGTTTCAGTACCTTGGAAGAAATTGCCTATGTACCATTAGCTGAAATGAATGAAATTGAAGCCTTTGATGAAGATACTGTTGAAGAACTGCGTAAACGCGCACGTGCTGCTTTGCTGACAGAAGCGATTGCTAAAGAAGAAAAGGTAGATGAAGCCAGCGATGATTTATTGAACATGGAAGGCATGGACGACGAAACTGCACATTTATTAGCTTCTAAAGGTGTCGCGACCATGGATGATTTAGCCGAGTTAGCGGTTGATGAATTGGTAGAGTTAACAAAAATGGATGCTGAACGAGCAAAAACATTGATTATGACCGCACGTGCGCCTTGGTTTAAATAGGCGGTAAGGCGGCATAAGTAAAGTAGTTAAAATAAGCAGATTAAATTAACGTAAACTTAATCTGATTATATAAGTAATAAGCTGTAAAGCTAGGCAATAAAGCTTAGAAAAGAATACTGGAGCAACAAGATGGCACAAACAACCGTAGAACAATTTGCTGGCGAATTAAAGCTGCCAACCGCATTGTTATTAGAGCAGCTCAAAAGTGCTGGGGTTAATAAATTAAATGCTGATGATCAATTGAGCGAAACTGATAAAACCGCACTTTTGGATCACCTGCGTAAAGAGCACGGTACGCTTGCGCCTAAAAATAAAATTACGTTAACGCGTAAATCCAGTACAGAAATTAAAAAAACTGACAATACAGGCCGTGCGCGCACTATTCAAGTTGAAGTGCGCAAAAAACGCGTGATAGAGCAGCAGTCTGACGTCGATTTGAATCCGCCACAAGAGGTTGCGTTCGTCGCAGACGAGTTGGAAGCGCCATTAGAAGCTGTACATATTGAAGAAATAGCAGCAGAAGCTCCAGTACATGAACCAGTGGTTGAAATGCCTGCCATTGAGGTGCCGGAGCCTGTGGCTGTTGTGACAGAAGAAGCTGAAAAAATTGTGGCAGTTGAACCTGCAGTTGCGAGAACCATTAGCCGTAAAGATTTATTGGGCGCCGATGAAATAGCGCTGCGTGAGCAAGAATCTAAACGCCATTCAGCGTTGGCGGCCATGCAGGCAGAAGACCGCCGTAAAAAGCAAGAGCTTGCGCAACGCCGTTTAGATGAAGAAGCTAAAAAATTAGCTGATGCAGAAGCCGCAAAACTAAAAGCAGCTAAACTTTCTGAAGGTACGCTGCATAAACCTGCCGCTAAAGAAGGTGCGGCTAAGCCAGCTGCAGCTAAAGATGCGAAAAAAGGCAAAGGCAATAATAAAGAGTGGACAGACGCGGAAAACAAAAAGCGCGGCTTAAAAACCCGTGGCGATACCACTGCAGGTAAAGCTGGCTGGCGTGCGCCTAAAGGTGGCAAACACAGACATCAGGATGATGATGCACAGCATGGCTTTACAGCGCCAACCGAAGCCATTGTTTATGAGGTGTTAGTGCCAGAAACCATTACTGTGGGTGAATTAGCGCACAAAATGGCAGTTAAATCTGGTGAAGTAATCAAAACGCTCATGGGTATGGGCATGATGGTGACGATTAACCAAGTGTTGGACCAGGAAACGGCGATCATTCTTGTAGAAGAAATGGGGCATAAGGCTTCGGCAGCTGCGCCGAATGACCCGGATACCTTTATTGAAGAAGCCGAACATGCGACAGCGATTATGGAACCGCGCCCACCTGTAGTGACGGTGATGGGCCACGTTGACCATGGTAAAACTTCGTTACTGGATTATATTCGCCGTAGTCGTGTGGCCTCAGGAGAGGCTGGCGGCATTACGCAACACATTGGTGCTTATCACGTGGAAACTCCGCGTGGTATGGTGACATTTCTGGATACGCCGGGCCATG
>PHCL01000188.1 GCA_002842195.1 Betaproteobacteria bacterium HGW-Betaproteobacteria-20
TATATGGAACGCCATGCCGTGAGCCGCCTGATTGGCGCGCCTCCTGGCTATGTGGGCTTTGAGCAAGGCGGCCTGATGACCGAGGCGATTACCAAACATCCTTATTGCGTATTGCTACTGGACGAGATTGAAAAAGCCCATCCTGATATATTCAATATCCTGCTGCAAGTCATGGATCACGGCACGCTCACAGATAATAACGGTCGCAAAGCCGACTTTAGAAACGTGACTATTATCATGACCACCAATGCCGGCGCTGAGAACTTATCCAAAACCAACATGGGCTTCACTAACGCCAAGCAAACTGGTGACGAGCAGGCTGATATTAAGCGCTTGTTCTCACCTGAATTCCGCAACCGCTTAGATGCAACCGTGTCATTCGCTTCATTATCGCAAGACATTATCATCCGCGTGGTCGATAAATTCTTGATTCAGCTTGAAGACCAGTTGCATGATAAAAAAGTCGAAGTGACATTCAGCGATGCTTTGAAAGCCTACCTGGGTAAAAAAGGCTTTGACCCGCTGATGGGCGCGCGCCCAATGGCCAGATTGATTCAGGATACCATTCGTAAAGCGCTGGCAGATGAATTGCTGTTCGGCAAACTGGCTAATGGCGGCAGTGTGCATGTGGATATTGATGATAATGACGAAGTGAAACTAATTTTTGCGAAAGACAAAAAATCGTCAGAAAATTCACTGGCAACTGCTGAATAAAATAAGCTTCGATGTCGATGCTCTGGGAGCCGCTCACAGAGCGGATCCCAGGGCATTATTTTTTTCTCGTAGCTGATATTGTGATTTTTTGAGTGCTTTCAGGTAGTTTGTTAGGCTAATATAACTTAATCTAACATCCACGTTTTACGGACGGCATCACTGACTGTCAGCCGCCGACTGATTCAGGCAGTTGGTTTTTCCATCACGCTGACAAACAAGTCCGATTCAACCAATGCTGTTAGCCAGGCCTTTAGTTTCGGGTAAGGCGCAGCATTAAACCAAACACTATCCACCGCGGCAAACTGTCGAATAAATGGAAAAATGGCAATATCGGCTAGGCTCATTTTGTCTTTCAACAAAAACTGCGATTGGCCCAATAAGCATTCAAGCTTCTGCAAAAATACTTCACCTTGTGCTCGGTAAATATCTGCCGATTGCTCAGGAAAGCGTATTGCATATTTGTATTTATCCAGCGCCTGCTTAAAACTACCATCATTTTCGGCAATCAGCTGCTGTGTTAGCACGTCATCAGCTATTAACCAATCATCAGCGTCTTTCTGTCGCAAAGCCCAATGCATAATATCCAGGCTCTGTTCAATCACGGCCACTCCACCCAAACTGCTATCTTGCAACACCAGCACCGGCACGGTGCCCTTGGGTGAAACTTTCAGCATTTCAGCAGGCTTGCTTCTTAGTGAGATTTCACGGATTTCAAGGTCGATACCGGCATACTTAAGCGCCATACGAGCGCGCATAGCATAAGGGCAGCGGCGATAAGAATAAAGAATGGGCTGACTCATTACAACCTGAAATTAACCGAGCGCGCGGCAAATATCATGCACCAGCTTCGGTCCTTTGTATATCAAACCGCTATATATCTGCACCAAGTCCGCACCGGCAGCAATTTTTTCAACCGCATCGGCACCGCTTAAAATACCGCCAACACCAATAATCGGCAGTTCGCCTTGTAAGCGTTGTGATAATTGCTGAATGACTAAAGTGGATTTAGCACGCACCGGTGCGCCAGATAAACCGCCAGCTTCATCTGCATGTTCCATGCCTTGCACCATGTCGCGAGCGAGCGTGGTATTGGTCGCAATCACGCCATCAATTTTATGCTCCATCAGCAAATCAGCGATTTCATTGATTTGCTCTTGCTCTAAGTCTGGTGCAATTTTTAAGGTGATAGGCACATATTTACCATGTGTTTCTGCGAGTTTAGTTTGCTCAAGTTTGAGCGTAGCCAGCAAATGAGACAACGCCTCTTTTTCTTGCAAAGCACGCAGATTTTTAGTATTGGGCGATGAAATATTCACCGTGATATAACTGGCATGTGCATATACTTTACGCATGCAAATCAAATAATCATCTACCGCGTTTTCCATAGGCGTATCAAAATTTTTGCCTATGTTAATACCCAGCACGCCTTTGTATTTTGCGGCTTTCACGTTCTCGATTAAATTATCTACCCCAAAATTATTAAAGCCAAAGCGATTCACAATGCCTTGCGCATCTCTCACGCGGAATAAGCGCGGCTTAGGGTTGCCGGGTTGCGGACGTGGTGTGACGGTACCCACCTCAATAAAACCGAAGCCTAGCGCCGCCATACCATCAATCACCGCAGCATTTTTATCCAATCCTGCGGCTAAACCTACAGGATTTGGAAAGGTAATGCCCATTACCTGCCTTGGCTGACACACAGGTGGCTCAGGATACAACTTTAAAACACCCAGCCGCGCAGCGGTTTTTAAGCTTTTTAAAGTAAAGTCATGAGAAGTTTCAGCATCAAACTGAAACAAAAGTGGGCTTGCGAGTGAGTAAATATTCATGGCTATATTTTACTGCAAAAACTAAAACCACCCATCAGCAAAGTAGCAATATTAAGGCATTAGCTTCTCGCCATTCTACAGATGCTTATCCATCTAACCGCGTCATTCTGAGCATAGCGAAGAATCTAGGTTTTATGCAAGAGGTTAAGTTCTGGATTCTTCGCTATGCTCAGAATGACGGAGTATATAAGATTAACGAAACATCAACCAACCGCGGAACCTCAACGCCTTTGACATAAATCCCCTGCTACCGCGCCTGAGATTGACATTGTTTTGGGAGGATTTCGGCAAGCGGCTGTTTGAGCGAATGCGAGTATCCGCTTGCCGTCCCAAAACAATGTCAATCTCAGGAAACAAGCGGTAGGGGGTAGCTTTTTCTTTGGTTACTTTCTTTTGGCTAAGCAAAAGAAAGTAACTCGCCAGTCGCGCGAGAGCGACTAACTCGCATCAAGCATTAACCATTTGTCGAGCTCGAGTTAACACATGGTCGTATGTTAAAATAGACAAATTATGATAATTGGCATTCATAATTCTATAAGCTTCTATTTGTTCAGAATCCCAGTTATTTGATCTGCCAAAAATAAGAACACAACGTGGCTTAACAGTCTTTACACCACCAACTTTCTCAAGAAATTTAACGCTATTTGCTTCGCGTTCTACTTCGTAGATATATCTTGATGCTTGTGTTACTGCCTTTATGAGGTCTGTTGACGGGACATAATTACCATGATCTTGATTTGGTGCCCAAAACTGGAGTCCTCCATTTGGCCTTTTAATTTCTACAACATCAAGGAAACCGTCATATGCTTCCATAAGAAAATCGGAAATATTTTCTGTATCAATTGAACGTTCATCAAGAATTCGTACAAACTGACTTCCAAGAACCCAGCTATTCGATTCGAACCATTTCTGCCAGTCTTTTTCTAACAAGTCTTGATTTAGCATTTCCTCAAATTTGTTAATAGCTTTCAACCTTTGAGAATGCCTCAGACCTAAAACTAAATCATTTTGAATAATATTGTTATCGAGAATAAATTTTATTACTTCACTTTTATTTGGTAACGTAAATAACGCTTTGATTTGATTTGCATTTTCCACGTCAAAAGGATGATTAAGTGGTATATATGCTTTAACACCTTTGCTAAATGGCTCATAGTTTTGTTGAAGAAATTCAACAAGGGACTTTAATTCTTCATGTGTTAATGTTAATTCACTTTTGGGC
>PHCL01000189.1 GCA_002842195.1 Betaproteobacteria bacterium HGW-Betaproteobacteria-20
CAAGCTGTACTTGCCCATTCACCAGATAATGCAGATTACGGGTTAAATCACCCTGGTTAAATATATGTTCGTCTTGTTGATAGCTTCTGCCATAGCGCTGCATCAGGTTATCCAGATAGTTGGACTGGAGTTTAGATCCCGTTGGTGGCGTATTCTGCGCCTGGTCTGTGAAAAGCCCTTTTAATATTAGCACGTCTTTTTTTCGTAAGGTTGTAATAAGTTCGGTACCAAGTAAAAAAATAATAAAGTTTAAATACAGCCAGGTAATGGAAATGAACAGATTTTTCATGCTGCCAAATACGGAACCGTACGACTCATTCATAGATAAAAATAAAGTAAAGGCAGGTCGTAGTAGTAGCCAGAAAATGGCGGTAAATAGTGCGCCAATAAAAATATGCTTGATATACAAGCGAACTGGAAAGAACGCAAAATAGAATGCGGCAATCAGTAAGGTGGTTAGTGTTAACGAGGCGAATGTAGCAACAATTTCATATTGAAATAATTGGTTATTGGTGGCTAAAAATGCGATGACTTTTTCCAGCATGAGGCCGGCAAACGTAAACAGGAAGAATAGTAGCAACATGCCTACTACTGCAATCATGTCTTTTATTTTTCGTTGTATAAATGACGGCGTTTCCACCAGCGTTGCAATCGTATAAAAGGTGGAGCGCATGGCGCTGGCTAGCGGCGTAACCGCCCACAACAGGACAAATAGCCCGGCTGCGCCCCAGACTGCTTTATGTTGGGCTGCGTTATACACTTCTACCATAATCGTGCTGCTAAACTTAGGCAACAAATTGCCAGTAATAATCGCGAGTTTTACCACCGCATAGTCAGAGCTGAATACCAACTGACTGATGGTAAAGAACATCAATAACACCATCGGAATGAGCGCTAACATGGCATAAAAGGACAGTGAAGCTGACAGGCCAAGCGTGTTATGCCGCCGAAAAGCACTGAACATTTCATGCATGACGAATAATGGCGTGCTATAGCGCTGCTCGGCATACACGTTGCGCGGCTTATTGATTGCACTTTGCAGACTAGAAGTTAATTTAGACTTGCCAGGCTGTAGTTTGATATTGTCTTTACCGGTGATGGGAGTGTTGGTCATTAGATTTTAGTAGATAGATTATCCTGGAAAAAGCGACGGTTCATTAAAAATACCAAATTATCAAAAAATTAATATGTTGGCCAGTAATAATGTAGTTATCAATAATATAGTTAAACGAGTCGGTAAGTGAGTTCAATATTTCGTTTCATGCACTCGGTGTTTATAGTGGATGAGCAGTTTTTTGGAATAAAGTTTTAAATTTTTCAGTTGCTGCAACCAAGGCAGAAGTAGTGCCAATCTCCATTGCAGAATGTCCTGCATCTTGAATGATATGAAACTCTGCATGAGGCATTGCCCGACTAAGCTCCCATGCCGTGACGGGCGGGCATACCATATCGTATCTGCCCTGGATAATCTGCGTTGGAATGTGTGCCAGTTTTTTCTTTATTTCTGCAAGCAAGTCACGCTCACCTACAAAACAGTGGTTTTGAATGTAATGTATTTGTACTCTTGCGCGCGCAAGTTCAATTTCGCCGTTAATTTCATTATTATCTGCGGTCGGTCTTGGCAGCAGGCTCATCATGCTGCCTTCAAAAGCATTCCAGTGAATAGCGGCTGGAATGCTGACACTCGAATCCTTAGAAAAAACGAGTTGCTCGTAAGCATCACAAGGGTTATGCCTTTTATTAGAGGGAAGATGCTCGCATAGTGCATCCCAGGATTCAGGAAAAAATGCCCTAACCTGCCCTAAAAACCAATGTAATTCTGCCGGACGGCTTAAAAATATACCGCGTAATATAAGGCCTGTCACCTGTTGAGGAAAAGTCAAGGCATAACAAAGCGCTAAGGTGCTGCCCCATGAGCCACCAAATACTATCCACTGCTTAATACCCAGCCACTGTTGAATGGCGCTAATGTCATGCACCAAATCATCCGTAGTGTTCTGGATAATCGAACCTTGCGGCTTGCTACGCCCACAACCGCGTTGGTCTATTAAAACAATGCGGTAAATGGCGGGATCAAAAAACCGACGTTGCGTAGGGTTGCAACCGCTACCTGGCCCCCCATGCAAAAAAACGACAGGAATTCCTGTCGGATTACCGCAAACTTCATAGTAAATTTGGTGAAAATCACCTGTTTTTAGAAAGCTTGATTCAAAAGGCTCTATTTCAGGATACAAGTTGTAAGTAGCGTTTGGCATGGCTTGGTTCACGTTTTCTATTTGATTATAAATACTATTTTGTTAGCTCTGGCATTATCCTAACATTATATAACCTGCGTAAAAATACATTTTTGGGTGAATGTAAAACTAATTGTAAGTAAATTGTAACGAATGTATTGCAATTCGTGTTCGACTGGAATATAGTTCTGTACGCACATGGAAATGTGAGTCGAGATAGGCTTTGTTTTTTGTTAGAATTTTGAGAAAACATCAGGAAAATATCAAGTAAACGAAGGCTGTTTTTAAACCCTTAGTAGTACAACTTTGGAGATTAATATGCAAATCAACAAGATCAAATTAGCACTAGGTTTGGTTGCAGGTCTGTCAGTGGCAATGCCAATGGTAGCTTCAGCAGCAGCAGACCAAGAGTCAGCAATTGCAGACGCAAACAACTGGGCTCATCCACGTGGTAACCATTCAAACAATGGTTATAGCGCTTTAGCTCAAATTAACAAAGGTAACGTTAAAAACCTTAAAGCAGCATGGACATTCGCCACTGGTGTAAACCGTGGTCACGAAGGTTCACCAATCGTTGTTGGCAACATGATGTATGTACATACAGCATTCCCAAACAACGTATATGCGCTTGATTTAAACGACAATCAAAAAATCGTATGGTCCTATTTCCCAAAACAAGATCCATCAGTACAAGCTGTATTATGTTGCGATAACGTTTCACGTGGTCTTGGTTTCGGCGACGGTAAAATCTATCTTCAACAAAATGATGGTAACTTGGTGGCTTTAGATGCTAAAACTGGCGCTAAAGTATGGTCTACATTAGTTAACGACCCAAAAGTCGGCGCTACCAACACCAATGCTCCACACGTCATTAAAGACAAAGTGCTAACAGGTTGTTCAGGTGCTGAGTTCGGTGTACGTTGCTTCTTGGCCGCTTACAACGCTAAAGACGGTTCATTGGCATGGAAAGCTTACTCAACAGGTCCAGATGCTGAAATGCTAATTGGTGATGGCTTCAATAAAGATACGCCTGAGTACAGTGCACTGTCAGTTTACCAAGATGTTAACGGTGGTAACAAAGAGGGTGGTTCTTTCAAAAAATTACCTAACGACCAATTGAAAATTGGCGAAAAAGACCTGGGTGTTCGCACATGGTTAAAACCACAAGCCGTTAAAGATGGCTGGCAACATGGTGGTGGCTCAATTTGGGGTTGGTGGCCATATGATCCCAAGACAAATTTAGTGTTTTACGGCATTGGTAACCCTTCAGTATGGAACCCGGATGTCCGCCCAGGCGATAATAAATGGACGATGGCTGTCATGGCGCGTGATTTAGATACAGGGATGGCTAAATGGGCAATGCAAAAGACGCCACATGATGAGTGGGATTACGATGGTATTAACGAAGTGATTCTGTTTGACAAAGGTGGTAAAACTTATGCATGGCATCATGACCGTAACGGTTTTGCCTACACATGGCATGCTAGTACTGGTAAATTAGTGGCTGCTGAAAAAG
>PHCL01000190.1 GCA_002842195.1 Betaproteobacteria bacterium HGW-Betaproteobacteria-20
GCGTGAACAAAAAATAATGAGGCGGTATATGTTTGATATATAACGAGTTATTTTTTGTGAGCAACGCAGCATGGCGACGGAAATTGAATTTTTAGAGGTGCCCTTCAGTCGCCATACACATGGTAACCCAGCGGTACAGGAGCCCTAATGAACGATCGTATTCAGCAATTGCTTGACCAGATGACAGCGCTTGAAGACGAGCTGCGTACAGCGCTCAGAGAGCAGCCTTCAAGCATATTTTTTCAGATTAAAGGCAAGCGTGTTGAATTTGAAAAATCGATTCAGGAAACACATAAGCGGCTGAAACAGAATTTTTTTCGCTGGCTGGTGACCAACCGCCCGCAGAACCTGATTACAGGCCCAATTATTTACTCGTTGATTGTCCCCTTACTTGTGACCGATTTATTTGTCAGCTTTTATCAAATGACTTGCTTTCCGATTTACGGTATTAAAAAAGTACGCCGTGCCGACTACATCATATTTGATCGGCAACATCTCAGTTACCTGAATTTTATTGAAAAATTCCACTGCACTTATTGCGCTTATGGCACCGGTATGATTGCCTATATCAGTGAAATCGTGGCACGTACCGAACAGTATTTCTGCCCAATTAAACATGCACGAAAAATTCTCGGCACACACATACGCTATGCACGATTTTTGGATTATGGCGAAGCAGAAAATTACGAAGCAAAACTTGAGGAATATCGCCGTGCATTATCACCGGAAAAAATCGATCAATAAAAATACGCCGGCAAATTGTTTGCTTTTCACGTTCTGACTGTAGCGTGATATTCTGTCACCCTTTTCCCCATAAGCTTTTACCATGACTACCAAGACTAACGCCACCGAAACCTTTATCCCCAGTAAGGACGCCTCGCTGGAGTGCTCTATCGCAACATTGCAAGGCAAGTTATTAGCGCTTGACATTCACGTCGAAGAAAAATCCTGGTTAAATGAAATTGAAGGAATTTGGTCAGTGCATGTCATCGATAAAGACTGCACACGCTTATTTACCAACGGCAAGGGTGCATCACAGCTTGCCGCCCGCGCCAGTGCGCTGGGCGAGTATTTTGAGCGGTTAAGCACCAATTATTTTTGGACGCATTTTTATCTGGGCGAAACCATCGCTAATAAAGACTTTACGCATTATCCAAATGAGCAATGGATAAAAGTCAGTGGCGATAAATGGCCTAAAGAGCTACTCACCCCTGAACTGCAAAAGTTTTATAATCCGGAAGGCACAACGGTTGCCAGCCAACTGATAGATTTGAATTCAGGTAATGCGGAGCGTGGCATTTGCGCAATACCTTACACACGTTTGCGCGATAATAAAACCGTATTGTTTCCTGTCAACCTCATCGGCAATCTGTATGTGAGTAACGGCATGAGCGCGGGCAACACCATGATGGAAGCGCGGACTCAGGCGCTTGCAGAAATTTTTGAACGTGATATTAAATTTAAAATCATCCGTGAAGGCATTTGCCTGCCTGATGTGCCGGAAGATGTCATTAACCGTTACCCGCGCATCGCAGCCGGTATTAAAGGTTTGCGTGATGCTGGCTATGGTATTTTGGTGAAAGACGCTTCGCTCGGCGGCCAATATCCGGTGATGAACGTCACGCTATTGCACCCTGAAGACCAGGGTTGTTTTGCCAGCTTTGGTGCACATCCGCGCTTTGAAGTGGCGCTGGAGCGCGCCCTGACAGAGCTGCTACAAGGTCGCGCCATCGATGGTTTAAATGGCTTTGTTGCGCCAGGCTTTGATATGGAAGAAATTGCCGACTCACAGAATTTAGAAATTCATTTTGTGGATTCCAGCGGTGTCATCAGTTGGGACTTTTTACGCAACACACCGGATTACGCATTTACAGACTGGAATTTCGTCACAACGACCGAGGAAGATTATCACTGGTGTGTGAATACCATCCACGCTAGCGGGCATGATATGTACATTGCCGACTTCACGCATTTAGGCGTGTACGCTTGCCGGATTTTTGTGCCGGGAATGTCCGAAATTTACCCGGTTGAAGAACTGCAATGGGAAAACAATACCGTTGGTAATTTGGTACGCCCTTTTGCCATCAGATTGCAGGCGCTTAATCAGGCAGAATCTGCTGAATTACTGGAAACCTTGCTAGACCTGGACTTAGCTGACGAGCTGCCTGTAACCACGTTAATCGGCCTGTGTGCCGACCCAAACACCACCTGGGTAGATTTACGCGTAGGAGAGCTCAAAACGCTGGCCGCGCTGGCCTGCAACAGCACAGACGACATTCTGGATGGCTGTGCGTGGATAGCGCAATTTAACGAACTTCCGCCAGCGCGTGCGAGGGTCTATCGCTGCATTGCAAATATCGTGCAACTCAACGAGGAGCTCAACAACAGCACGCCGTTTGAAACCAATCTGCAACTGATGTACGGCGCAGAAACTCTGCAACAGGCACTGCGCCTGATCAATCAATCAGAGCAGTATTTTGGCTTAGCCGATTTAGGCAGGAATATGGAAGGCAGTAAAATGCACCAACAACTGTTAGCGGCTTATGGCAAAGTCTGGAAAAGGTAGCATGGCAATAATGCCGCTTTTTGCGGGTCTTATTGCACATGGTTTTTAATTGTTACTTTTAACATTAAAATGTTAAGCATATTTATTACCCAAACTTAGAATGATTAATGATGAATGAATCCATTATTTCCCCTGTCACCGAACTGTTACAACAGCAAGGTATTGCTTATGGTGTGATAGAAATTCCATTATCCGAGGATAAAAAACCAGTTAGGAATCTGGAAGAGTTGCTTTTAAAGCAAGAAATAAATCCACAATCTGTGGTAAGAAGTGTGTTGTTTAAAACAGCCTCAGACAAGTATGTTTTATTAGCTGTTGCAGGTGGTGGTCGTGCTGACTGGGGCGTTTTACGTAACCATTTAAATGAGCGTAAATGTCGCATGGCAGAATTTAATGAAGTAGCAGAAGCGACTGGATATGTGGTGGGTGCTGTTCCACCTATCGCGCTGCCAGAGGACATTAAAATCCTGGTTGATAACAGTGTAAAAGACTATGAAACCGTAGTGATTGGCAGTGGTATTTTGGGATTTGCCTTATCTCTCAAAGGGGTTGATTTGCTTAATTTGTTTGGCGATGCCGACCAAGGTTTATTTACGAGTGTGTGATCATTGAGTTTGTAATCCCAAGCTTTTTGTAATCCCAAGTTTAATGTCGGCTTTGCAGATTTAGCAACCAGGCGCACTTAATTGGCTGTCGACTGGGAGTACGATTGCAAACTGCTTGCCATAGAGCTGACTCTCAAAAATTAAAATTAGTTAATCAAATTAAGCTGAAATTTTTTAATTCAGTGATTTTCGGTCAAATCAATTTCGGCATACAGATACCCCTTTAAATTAGTGGAATAATGCGTAACAAAATCAGCTTTAAACCTACGAGAGAAAAATTCTGCTCTGAGAGCCTTTATTTACAAGGCTTACAGAGCACCTCTACCGAAGGCATGTAAAATTTAGCAAAAAATACGCAATTTTATGTACGGTAAATCGTGTGACCTTATACGATAATACATCGTCAGGCAGATTAAAAATTGACGTGAATACACCATTAACCTAGCCTTTAACAAAATAATTTGGATAACGGTAAATGCCTACCAAAGTTAACGCAGAAATAGCATGGTGCCATGTTGAATGGAAAAATGGGCAACCGTACGCCAGTGCCTTTGACGACGTATATTT
>PHCL01000191.1 GCA_002842195.1 Betaproteobacteria bacterium HGW-Betaproteobacteria-20
TATCCAATTCCTCGGACACCATGCCCGCCACATAACCACTTTGCAGTCCAGCCTCAATAAAAATGTCGTTGCTAATTACATCCAGCGCTTTTTGCACTTCACCCTGTACATTCTCAGAAACCAAACTGCCCATATTGCCGGTAAGCGCGCCCTTATCAATCGCCATGGCGATTTTTTTACAGGCAGAAATAACATCTTTCAATATGAGTGCTAGCGCATCACGGCTTTCCCCCTGCAACTGCTGGTCTAAAAACTGCGTTATGCTGGTGCGTATCATCATGCTGATTTCCCAATTATTAAAAACAAGTTTAAGCCTAACATTAATCGCCTGTCGTATGATGCATCACAGCAACAAAAGTTGCTGACTATAAGTTGTTAAACCGCCAGATATACTGGACAATGCGGCTATGCTCGGTTAGAATAAATCGGTGTAAATAGGTGATTGTTGATTGCTTAAATCAGCAGAGCTTAAACAGGCGTCATCATTTTAGGATTTTTAAATGCGTACAAAAATAATAGTAATTATCGCTAGCTTTACATTTGCGATGCTTTCGGGTTGCGCAACTCAAGCCAATAAAGACCCGCTAGAGGGTTTAAACCGTGGTGTCTATAAGTTTAATGACGTAGCGGATAAAGCCGTTATTAAACCGATTGCCACCGCATACAAAGCCATCGCACCGTCACCAGTGCGCAAAGGCATCAATAATTTCTTTACTAATTTAGGTTCTCTCACCACAATCTTAAATGATTTGCTACAGTTTAAATTTGCAAGCGCGTTTACCGATGCCGGTCGTTTTGTCATCAACAGCACCTTTGGCCTTGCAGGTTTTATTGATGTGGCGGGTATGGATAACATTCCACTACGTAAAGAAGATTTTGGTCAAACTTTAGGGCATTGGGGGGTTGGTAACGGTGCTTATTTAGTATTACCGTTTCTTGGCCCATCAAGCTTGCGCGATACCACGGGCATGATATTTGATACCGCAACTACAGACCCTATCACCTACACGCATAATATTGGCGAAGTACGTTTGCATAACCAGTTAAGAGCCGCCCAATTTTTAGACAAACGTACCGAACTCCTCGACGCGACAGACCTGATAGATGAAGCCTCGCTAGACCCATATGCTTTTACGCGTGACGCGTATCTGCAAAGGCGTGCCAGCCTTGTACAAGATGGCTTGGTACCGCAAGAGTTTATTAAAGATGAGTATTATGACCCTGAAGTAGAAGAAGACCCTAAGGCAGTGGATGTGGATACTGATGCGGTCGTAAAATAACGCGTTGAAATTTATTAAAAAGCCCGCAGAAATGCGGGCTTTTTAATTGGGCTGGAATACTTTTTGACTAGAATGCTTTTTAATCAGAAGCGATTGTCATGCGCTCAATTAAAATGGAACCCACTTGTTTTGAACCTTGTACCAGCACGTCATTGCCAATAGCAACAATCGATTTCAGCATATCCGTCATGTTACCGGCAATAGTGATTTCTTCTACCGGATGCATAATGACGCCATTTTCTACCCAGAAACCAGCTGCACCTCGCGAATAATCGCCAGTTACCATGTTAATGCCCGTTCCCAATAACTCGGTCACCAGCAAACCCGTACCCATTTTCTTGAGCAAGCCTGCAAAATCATTTTCGCCAGGCTGCACGATTAAATTATGATTCCCTCCGGCGTTGCCCGTGGTTTGCATGCCTAATTTACGCGCAGAATAGCTACCCAGCACATAACCTTGCAACACGCCGTTTTTCACTAATTGACGCGCTTTTGTGGCTACCCCTTCATTATCAAACGGACTGCTTGCCAGACCTCGCTTAAGATGTGGCTCTTCAAATATATTTAACAATGGGCTAGCAATCTGCTTACCTAAACTATCCAACAAAAATGAAGATTTACGATATAAACTGCCACCCGAAATTGCTGAAATAAGGGTTGAAATTAATCCACTCGCCAATGCCGCCTCAAACAAAACCGGTGCCTGACAGGTTTTAATCTTACGCGAATTCAAACGGCGTACCGCGCGTTCACCGGCTATTCTGCCAATGTCTTTGGCCGCCTCTAAATCTGCCGCTGCACGCGCGGTGCTGTACCAATAATCGCGCTGCATACTATCGCCCGCTTCTGCAATCACAGAGCAGCTCACACCGTGCCGCGAACTTGGATAACCTCCGGTAAAACCGTGGCTGTTACTATAAGCAAAATAGCCCTCGCCAGTTGAAACGCTTGCGCCTTCCGAGTTGGTGATGCGCGCATCGACACTTAGCGCTGCCGCTTCGCATTCTTTTGCGATGGCAATCGCCTCATCCACTGAAATATTCCACGGATGATACAAATCTAAATCCAAAATATCTGTTGCCATTAAATGGGCGTCAGCCAAACCACAAAATTCATCTTTGGCCGTGTATTTTGCAATGTTGCAAGCGGCCAAAACCGAGTCTTTTAATGCTTGTGAGCTTAAATCCGACGTGCTGGCATGGCCTTTTTGCTGCCCAAAATACACGGTGATGGACATGCCTTTATCGCGGTTATACTCAATATTTTCCGTTTCGCCCAGGCGTACAGAAACGTTTTGCCCTATGCTTAAACTTAGCTCAGCCTCTGCCGCACTTGCGCCAAGCTTTTTTGCCACCTTAAGCACGTCTTCAGACATTTGCATAATTTCATCAAATGCATAACTAAACCTTGAATCTAACCCGGAATCTGCCATCACTCTTTTATCTCTCAACTTTCACCCAATCACAAGCATGCATAGCGCGTGCTGAAAACGCGCTAAAAATATGTTCTAAAAACTAAGGCTGTTATAATACCGCAGTATGAAACCTAAAAAGACAAACTCAGGCATTGATTTCAGTTACGATGCAAATTTAGCCTCTAAATTAAGCGCTGACGAGCCTGTTAGCAAAACACAGTTAAAGGCAGAAGCCGATCAGCAGCAGGCACTCGGCGTGCGCCTCACGGAGCTGCCTAAAGATAAACTGCTGAAATTAGATCTGCCTGAAGCGGTGTTGACCGCAGTGCTGGACACTAAAAAAATCACCGCCAATGGTGCCATTAGACGCCATCGCCAATATTTGGGACGGCTAATGCGTGAGATTGATAACGCGCCTATTTTAGAGCAACTCGCCCGCTGGGATGGCAAACATACGGCTGAAAACGCTTATTTTCATGGCCTGGAACGCTGGCGTGACCGCATGATTGCCGACACCAGCGTACTCGCAGAGTTTATTGCGCTTTACCCGCAAACGGATATTCAACAATTACGTACGTTAGTGCGTAACGCGCAGAAAGAACTGGCCGCCAATAAACCGCCTAAAAGTAGCCGCGAGATTTTTAAGCTATTGCGGGAGCTTACCAGCAATCAAGATGATGGCGATGTAGATGGCAATAGTAATGATGATGAAATAGACGACCTTACTTCTAAGATTTGATTTAATAAGTCTTAATCAAAAAAAAATGATTAATTTACATACACATACTAACCTTTAGTCTTGCAATTAAACCATGATATAAAATCAGGAGATTGAAACCATGCGCAACACCATATTGACCATACTCATCGTACTTGCCTCAATCTTTACTATACAAAATATGCATCCGGTAGAGCTGTTGTTCATCGTCTGGTCGATTAAAACGGTCACCGCTTTAGCAATCATAATCGCATTGGTACTGGGCATGCTAATCGGTGCGCTGCTGGTGTTGCCTA
>PHCL01000192.1 GCA_002842195.1 Betaproteobacteria bacterium HGW-Betaproteobacteria-20
GGTCAATGGCAAGGCATATTTTTATACGAGCACCGGCATGTGCCGGGTACGCGCAGGGTGATTTTGCATTTGATGGGCGAGTAGCCTATCGTATGTTTCGGTAATGCCGACCATTAAGACCCTTTGGGCTTCGCATCGCTGTAACCGTCAAGCTGTTATGAAATAAAAACGTATGCCAAAGGTGCTGATGTGAGTAAGGGAATATAGGTAAGTCGATGAAGGTTAAATATAAATGACGGTTAAATAAATTAGTTACTGTCTCTTTTGTAAACAAGTGTGAATTGTCCATGCCAACATTGACACAAGTTTGTGTTAGGTTGTAAATTGTTAGGTCAGTAGTGGCGGTAATTTGCAATAAACATTCGTAATCTTAAAATCAGGAGAATAAAAATGGGCATGTTTTCATTTATTAAGAACGCCGGCGAAAAATTATTTGGTATTGGTGAAGCTAAAGCAGCTGATGTTGCAGCAAAGGCGGCCCCAACACCTGTAAATATTGATGCGGCAAATAAGGCGGCGGCTAATGCTATTGCAAATTATGTGGCAAAAATGAATCTGACAGCACAGGACTTGGTGATTGGTTTCGATGGTGCCTCTGCCACAGTCATAGTGCAGGGTACTGCGGCTACGCAAGAAGACAAAGAAAAAATATTATTATGCTGCGGCAATGTGGCTGGCGTGGAAAACGTGCAAGACCAATTAAACGTCGCTGAAGCGGCCGCTGAACCAGTATTTTACACAGTCGTAAGTGGCGATACTTTATCAAAAATTGCAAAAACGCATTACGGTAATGCAAATTTATACATGAAGATTTTTGAAGCAAATAAGCCTATGTTAAGCCACCCGGATAAAATTTATCCAGGCCAGATGTTGCGTATCCCGCAGTAATTGGCTATTTAATGCACTATTTACTATTTGCAGGCTGTTGAAGTTAAGTTAGAATGGTACGGGCTAGGTGTACATGCAGGCTATTCAACTTTGGGGTTGAGTAGCGGTTTGTTAATCTTTTAATGATCAAAAGGGAGTTGTTATGTCAATGTTATTACGTTCTATGTTGGTATTAAGTGTAACAAGTTTGTTGTTGGTAGGTTGTGGTGAAAAAGAATCTGCACCGGTTGAAGAGGCACCAGCGCCAGTAGCTGCACCAGCTGAAGCCCCTGCTGAGCCGGCTGCTGACGCTGCACCAACCAGCGGCGGTGGTTATGAACCCACAGCTGAAGAACGCGTGCCAGGCATAACGCTTGACGCTGCCGCAGTTGAAGCAACTTCAGAAGCTGCACCAGCACCAGAAGCCGAATAATTAAGACGGCGCTAGTTTAAAAACAAGTTCAATAAACAAGCACGCTTAGGCGTGCTTGTTTATTTTGTTAATGACGGATTTGATGTTTTTGTTAAAAATTGCACCATTTCCTGTTACGTGCAAAGCTGCCTAATAATTATTTGGTATACAAATTAAAAGCTAATTCACCCCTCTTATTCAGATGGCTTCAATGCTATCTGGCTGAGAGCCGCTCTGGCCGCGCCTTCCAGGGCAGTGTTTTTCGCTCGAGCGTAGTATTAAGTTTTTTTGTGGGTTCTGACGCGCGTATTAAGTGCTTGGTTGCTTAATTTAATCTGCTCCAGCTCAACGGGTCAAACGGACGACTCTGGCTTCTTAGCTCATAATATAACCCGTTAGTTTCGTTGCCGCCACTGTTGCCTACCGACGCAATCGCGTCTCCTGCATGCACGGTTTCACCCACTTGTCTTAATATTGCCTGGTTGTTGCCGTACAAACTCATGTAGCCGTCGCCGTGGTCTACAATAATCAAGTTACCAAAACCGCGCATCCAGTCAGCAAATACGACGCTACCGGTTGCGATTGATTTTACCTCCGCGCCTTCAGTTGCCTTAATAAACAAGCCTTTCCATGAAATACCGGTATCTTCTCGATTGGCGCCAAATCGGTTAGTTACGTCGCCGCGTACAGGTAAGCGCAGCTTGCCTTTAAGCGCAGCAAAGTTTGTACTCGAAATACCGGAGCCGGACTCTGGGCTGGGTTCAACATTATTAGTCACCACTGCCGTATCTGGTTTGGTGGAACCAAGTTTGGATTTAGGTTCACGCTTAGGCGGTGTTTTTTTAGGTTTAGGCGGCACGATGCTAGCTAAGCGCTTGATTAATTGAGAAAGCGCTTTTTCATCACGTTTTAATTTTTTAATTTCACCACGCTGTGCTGCAATCTGTTGCGACAAGGTGCGGACTACTTTAGATTTAACTTTTTTCTGGCTTTCTAAGGTTTTTTTCTCATCAAGCTGCTTTTGTTTGAGTTCAGCTACTTTTTTCAGTGCAGAGGCTGTTTCATCATTGAGTTTATTAATTTTGGTCAGGTTCTCCTGCATTTTGTGAATGAGTTCCGCGCGTGCTTTTGTTATGTATGAAAAATAATGTACATCACGTGCAATGGCGCTTGGGTTCTCATTCTGCAGAATAATTTGTGCATAGCTTTGCTGGCCGCGCGTGTATTGCAGATAAAGCTGGTTGTTTAATAGTTGTTGCTGTTCGCCTAGCGCCCGGTTGGCTGCAATGGAATCTGACTCTAATTTAGTCAAGGATTTTTTATTTTGCTGCTGTTGGCGGTCAATGTCGAACAGTTTTTTATTCGCTTCGCTAATCGCCACTTCACTTTCTTTTAGCGCATCTGCAGCATCTTTATGCGCCTCCTGCGTACTATCGAGTTCTTTTTTGAGGGATTCTAAGCGTTGGTGTACCTCATTCAAATTCTGTTTAGATTGCTCAATTTTTTTAGCAGCATTGGCGGCAGGCGTAAAAGTGAGTAACAGCGTGACTAAGGCGGTGAAAATTATGCAGTAAAAGATTTTAAAAAGCACTTGGTTTTTAAAAAGTACTTGGTTGCTGACAGCTGTCGTTGCACGCCGATAACCCCGGATGGTATCGGCGTTTTCTGTAGCCATTTTTTGGTGACTGTAAGCATTAGAGAATGGCTTAAAATTATCGTTGTGCATCAGCGTTTATCGGTGGGTAAATGATCTTGGTATATTCAGGATTTAAAATTAATAAGATTTTTCCCTGTCATTTCAACCGGCTGGGCAACGCCCATCATATGCAGTAGCGTTGGCGCTAAATCAGAAAGTGCGCCGTCGGCAGCTAATGTAGCATTGCGCCCGACATAAATAAACGGTACTTTGTTGGTGGTATGCTGAGTGTGTGGCTGATTATTTTCAACGTCAAACATGGTTTCTGCGTTGCCATGGTCGGCGGTAATAATCACTTCTCCACCAATGCTTTGCATGGCTTCTACCACGCGACCAACGCAGGCGTCCAGGGTTTCAATTGCCTTGATAGCCGCTTCTAAGCTACCTGTGTGGCCAACCATATCACCATTGGCATAGTTGCAGATAATGGCATTATAGTGGCGGCTTAAAATGGCTTCTTCCAGCCTGTCGGTGAGTTCAAATGCACTCATTTCAGGTTGCATATCATAGGTGGCAACCGGTGGCGATGGCACCAGAATACGGTCTTCACCAGCAAATACCGTTTCTTCGCCACCATTGAAAAAGAAGGTCACATGCGGGTATTTTTCAGTTTCTGCAATGCGTAATTGCGTTAAACCTAGTTTGGACAGATATTCGCCAAAAGTGTTTTTAACGGCATGCGGCGGAAATATAGCGGTGGCTTTGGTTTCTTTTACGTCATGCATGGTGAGG
>PHCL01000193.1 GCA_002842195.1 Betaproteobacteria bacterium HGW-Betaproteobacteria-20
GCGTGAACAAAAAATAATGAGGCGGTATATATTTGATATATAACGAGTTATTTTTTGTGAGCAACGCAGCATGGCGACGGAAATTGAATTTTTAGAGGTGCCCTTAACAACCAATGTATAGATTCAGCTTTTTCAAGGGCTTACGTACACGGTAAGTCCCAGCTGCCGTATGCGCTGCGCCACTGCTTCCAGCCGTTCGACTGGCAGGCGACTCAGCCTTGCTGCTTCAACTTGATACGATGGCCGTGCCAATCCGTACAAATGCACCCCTTGAACCACACTTTTAACCTGATTAACCAGCGTGAGGTAAGCTGCAATATCTGTCTCCTGCGGTGGTTCACCATCTAACGCAAACATGCAGGTTTGTATAAAAGTCGGGCAAGCTTCCGCACATTTTTTCAGGCGTTCAATATGGCTTTGTGGATTAAGATTGACATCATTGATGCGCGCGATGCCTTCTTGGGTGCCTGCATCAAGCTTGAACCAGACTTCGCCACTGCATTTGGCCAGATGACGCATGCTTTTCAGTATTGCCGGCTTATCCATCAAACTGCCATTGGTAATCAGCCTGACCTTCAAATCTCCGAGCAGCTTATAGTCACGCAACACGTTTTCAACCAATAACAATACTTGCGGAAACTCTTTGGCACTGGTTGGTTCACCGTTACCGGAGAATGCGATGTCTTTCAGTTGTCTATCGCCTTCGGCGACATAGCGCAGCATAAAGTCACCATGCAGCGCATAGGTTAAAAAATCACGTAGTTCTTTTTCCAGCACATCCAGCTCAACCGGCGGCGGTGTGCCGCGAGTAAGATTAGGTACTTGGCAATACACACAACGCCAGTTGCAGGCATTATTGGTATTAAGATTGATGCCGATTGAAACGCCACCCGCACGACGTGAAACAACGGGGTAAATATATTTCATGCCGTTTACATCGCGGTTATGGTCAACAACTGTGAGGAAATTTTCTAAGGTCATGCGATTTCTGCGATTTTTGTAGGGACGACGATTCGTCGCAAAGTAAGGTAACAAGAGCGACGACTCGTCGCGCTTACAAAAAATTTAAATACACGTCTCTGGATTAAATATTTTCTTCAGCAAATCAGGTTTAACAATCTTCACGTAACGCTGTTTTACTTCAATGATGCCTTCATCGCCGAATTTTGAAAAAGCACGGCTAACGGTTTCCAGCTTCATGCCCAGATAACTGCCAATCTCCTCGCGCGACATTCTAAGCGTTAACTCTGACTGTGAAAAACCGCGCGCATGCAGACGCTGCACCAAATTCAACAGAAAAGCCGCCAGGCGTTCTTCGGCGCGCATATTGCCTAACAGCATCATCACGCTATTTTCACGGACAATTTCGCGGCTCATAATTTTATGCACGTGCCGCTGCAATACAGGAAACTCGCGTGATAATTCTTCGACATTCGAAAATGGCATCACACATACATCGGAATCTTCAAGCGCCACCGCATTGCAACTATGGTGGTCGCTGACGATGCCATCCAGGCCGATGATTTCACCTGCCATTTGAAAACCAGTCACCTGTTCACGACCATCTATCGTTGAAACGCAGGTCTTAAAAAAACCAGTCCGAATTGCAAACAGTGAAGTAAACGAGTCACCATTGCTGAATAAAAGATCGCCTTGCTTTATTCGACGGCGCGTAGCAACCACGGTATCCAGCTTTTGCATGTCTTCTGTGTTAAAGCCAACAGGCATGCAAAGCTCACGCAAATTGCAACCCGAGCAAGCTACTTTCAATGTTGCAACGCTAACTTCTGTCATAGTTTCCGGATTCATATTTTGCCAATAGACGTCGTACCCTGTAAGCATACCGCTTTCGCGGCCATGACGCCATAGATTAGCGCTGAATTTTAGTTGAACTGCATAGCGTTATTAACTACTTTTCTGTTTGTTTCGCACTTAACTACAAGGCCAGATACTTAATTTTTAGAGGTGCCCTTGACTTACATCAAAGGTTTTTATCTGTATAACAGGCATAGTTTCACGCATGGGCATCTCTATTTATTCAATTTTCGTCGCGATACTGCGTGGCTCACGAAAAATTATTCCTTACATATCATCCATATGCTGCGTCACAATTTTTTTGTTCGCGCCTTGTCTGGCTTAGGAACTTGAATAAATAGAGGCGCCCATATGATAAATGTTGACATTGCGATTATTGGCGCAGGGCCGGCTGGCTTGTGTTTCGCTAAATCACTTGCAGAATCCGGGTTGCAGATTGCCATACTCGAGCGCCAGGCTGAGGCTGCGTTATCCGAGCCGGCTTTTGACGGGCGAGAGATTGCACTTACCCACCATTCTGCCAAGTTAATGCGTGAATTAGGTTTGTGGGAACGCATAGACCCGCAAGCCATTTCACCTTTACAGGATGCGCGGGTATTTAATGGCTCATCTTTATTTTCATTAAACATTGGCCATCATGACGCACAACAAAACGAATTGGGCTACCTGATTGCTAACCATCACATTCGCAAGGCGGCGTACGATGCAGTAATAGACTCACCTGCCATCACCATAAAAACCGGTGTGCAGGTTGCTGGCATTAAAACTGATGCGAACAGCGCGCAGGTTACGCTGGCCAATGGCACGCAGATTCAGGCTAAATTACTGATTGGCGCTGACAGTCGATTCTCTGAAACGCGACGCGCCATGGGCATTGCCGCAGAGTTGCATGATTTTGGCAAAACCATGCTGGTGTGCGTAATGGAACACCCGGTTGCACATGAGCATACCGCCTGGGAATGGTTTGACTATGGACAAACTTTAGCGCTTTTGCCGATGAATGGCTTGCGTTCTTCGGTGGTAATCACGCTGGCACCAGATGCAATGGACAGCCTGATGAAAATGAGCGAGGATGATTTCAACCACGCAGTTTCAGCCCGGTTTAAACACAGGCTCGGCGCAATGCGCCTAGTTTCCACACGGCACGCATATCCCTTGGTCACGGTTTACTCAAAACGCTTGATTGGTCAACGTTTTGCCTTGGTAGGCGACGCTGCCGTCGGCATGCACCCGGTAACCGCGCATGGGTTTAATTTTGGCTTAAAAGGAATCGCAACGCTCACTGCCGAAATCAAAGCGGCCATTGCATCAGGGCAGGATATTGCTTCCAACAGGCTGCTTTTGCGCTATGAACAAAAGCATCGCCGTGATACGCGCCCTTTATTTTTTGCCACGCACGCCATTGCAAAAATTTATGGCAGTGACAGCCCACCAGCACGTCTGCTCCGCGCCGGTGCTTTACGTTTAGGCAACCGCATTACGCCATTCAAACGTGCAGTGGCCGGTTTTCTGGCAGATGTGCGCTAACGACAGGTTTGCGCTAACGACAGGTTTAGGCATTAAATAACGCCAAAAAATTCCTGACAAAAACTCCTAAAAACTCTTAAACAACCACGAGCGAAAAACGCTGCCCTGAGAGCCGCTTCCAGAGAGGCTCTCAGGGCATCGCCATTGAAGCTGTATCTGAACAGGTGTGATAAAGCTAATTTGACGCATACTACTGCGCCGCCATTCCAAGCCGGTTAAGTTGGCCGGCTTTGTACATTGTTTGACTTGCATCAAGGCTATTAAGCACCGAGGCTGGCATAGTTCCACACTATTCTAGGA
>PHCL01000194.1 GCA_002842195.1 Betaproteobacteria bacterium HGW-Betaproteobacteria-20
GTTTCAGCGGTTTCAGCAACTGCAGCTTTTTCCGCAGGCGATGCTGCAGATTGCCCGGCAGCTGCTAATTTCTGCGCTTTTGCACGTGCAATAGCGGCGGCAATAGCGGCTTGTTTATCGGTTGCGGCAGGCGTGTTTGCTTCAACATTGGCCGCTACTTTTTGTTTTTCCGGAAGCATATCATTGGGTTTAGCGTCGTCCGCTTTGCTATCAGCTTTGGCTGCTTGCGCTCTTTCAGCATGCTTTTGCGCGCGCTCGAGCTTTTCACGCTCAATGCGCGCTAATCTGAAGTCGTTACGCTCGCGGGCTAAATCTGCGGCTTCTTTGGCTTTATCAATCGCAATAATCTCGCTTTTAGCATAACGATAATATTGCACTAGCGGAATGTCGCTTGGACACACGTAGGTGCAGCAACCGCATTCTATACAATCAAATAAATTGTAATCACGTGCTTTTTCAAAGTTATCTGATTTGGCAAACCAGTAAAGTTCCTGTGGTTGCAGATTCACCGGGCAAGCCTCGGCACAGCGCGCGCAGCGTATGCAGGGCATGGCAGGCGGCGGCGCCGGGAATAAATCCGGCGCTGCGGCAATAATGCAATTTGCCGCTTTGGTCACTGGTACTTGCTCATTGGGCAAATCAAAGCCCATCATCGGGCCGCCCATAATATAGTGCGTAGTTCCGGGTTTTGCACCGCCGACCGCTTGAATTAAATCAGGTAGTAGCGTGCCGAACAAGACTTCAAAATTCCGTGGCGCTGACACATTGCCGGTGACGGTGACAATACGGCTAATGGCTGGTTCGCCTAGTACAAAATAGCGATAAATCGCTCTTACAGTGCCAACGTTAAACACCTGCAAGCCCATTTCCGTGGTGCGTTTATCATGTGGAATTTCTACATTCGACACAAGGCGAATGAGTTGCCGTGAATCGCCGCTTGGATACAGGGTCGGTACAATGCTAATACTAATAGTCTTGGCCGCGCTACTTGATTGTATGGCGGCTTGCATGGCAGCAATAGCCTGCAGTTTATTATCTTCAATTCCGATAATACTTTTGCTGGCGCCCAGCAAATGTTGCGTAATGACAATGCCTTTTACAACTTCATCGGCATGTTCACGCATCAGCATGTCGTCACAGGTAATGTAAGGTTCGCATTCAGCCGCATTGATAATCAGCGTTTGTACGTTTGACTTCCCATCTGCACGCAGCTTGATGTGCGTGGGAAAGGTCGCGCCGCCCAAACCGACAATACCCGATGAGCGCAGGCTGGCAACAAGTGTGCGTTTATCGACATTCTGCCAGTCTTGCGGTGTTCTTGTTATCCATGCATCTTTACCATCCGGAGTGAGTGTAATGCATAAATCCGGCAAGCCTGAAGGATGCGGAATAATGGCATCTTCAATGGCTGTTATCATGCCGGAAGTCGGCGCATGAATGGCTGCGGAAACTGCGCCTTCTGCTTCAGCAAGTAATTGACCTTTTAAAACAGGTTCGCCTACATTCACCAGAATTTTTGGGATATTGCCAATATGCTGGCGCAAAGGAATGACTAATTTGCCGGGTAAAGGTAGTGTAGCAATTGGCAGTTGCGTAGATTCTGCCTTGTGCTCAGGCGGATGCACGCCGGCTTTAGCATTATAAGAATCAGATTTGAAAAAATTGATGATGGCGTTCACGGCAATATATCTTTCAGTTTCACGTCATCTTTCAGTTTCATGTCATGCAAAGGGACTTGTTTTATTGGGATAATCGGGTATTTCCACTTCCAGTTATCCGGTGTTTCCTCAATGATTTGCATGCTGATGCAATCCACCGGGCAGGGCGCCACGCACAGTTCGCAACCGGTACACTCAGAGGCAATAATGGTGTGCATGTGCTTTGCTGCACCTAGAATAGCGTCAACAGGACAGGCTTGTATGCACAGGGTGCAGCCTATGCAGATGGCCTCATCAATAAAAGCAACGGCTTTTGGCTTTTCTACGCCATTTTCAGCATTCAGGGGTTTATATTCCACACCCATCAAATCAGCCAAGGCATGCGCGCCGGCATCACCCCCTGGCGGGCATTGGTTAATATCCGCTTCACCCGCTGCAATAGCCGTGGCGTAGGGCTTGCAACCCGGGTAGCCGCATTGTCCGCATTGCGTTTGCGGCAATATAGCATCAATGCGTGCGACTAACGGGTCGCCCTCTACCTTAAACAATAAAGCAGAAATGCCCAATAACACCCCAAGCACCAGGGCAAGGCCAAGCATAATGAAAAGTGCGGTTAGCATGTTGTTATTGTGTCGCTATGTGTTAAAAGCTGAATTAAAGGCTGTGTTAAGATTGGGTTAAAGATCGCTGTTTTCAAGGCGGATGCTTATCAAAGCTAGTATTTATCAAGGCCGGCAAAGCCCATAAAGGCCAGACTCATGAGTGCGGCGGTCATCATGGCAATGGCTGAACCTCTGAACGCCATAGGCACATCTGCCGCTTCCAGGCGCTCACGCATGGAAGCGAATAAAATGAGTACCAATGAAAATCCGATTGCGCCACCTAAGCCAAAAAACAAGGATTCCATAAAACTATGGCTGGCTTGTGCATTTAATAATGGGATGCCCAATACCGCACAATTGGTGGTGATAAGCGGCAAGAAGATACCCAAGCCTTGATAAAGCGGTGGAAAATTCTTTTCCATGACCATTTCAGTGAACTGTACTACGCCGGCAATTATCACAATAAACGACAGTGTGCGCAAATATTCCAAGCCGTTCGGCTCAAGCAGGTAGTGATTGATGCCCCAGCTTGTCATAGAGCCAACGCTGAGTACGAATGCGGTTGCGCCAGCCATGCTAAGAGAAGTCTCCAGCTTTTTAGAAACACCCATGAATGGGCAAAGCCCAAGAATTTTAACCAACACGATGTTATTTACAAACACGGTGCCAATTAAAATCATAATGTAATGATGGAATTCGATGGTCATGATGAATATTTAAATATTTACCCGTTCATTATACCGCGTTTGCTTTCAGCACTATATTAAGTTAAGAATGCCAGATTAAGTTAAGAATGCCAGCAACAGCGCGCCTAAGTTAACCCTAAACTAATGAGATAGGTAATATAGCGATAAGTTTTTGATTAGGCAAAGTATATGTGATTATACGTATATAATTATATCGAATATCGATATGTTGCAATCATAGGTTGCAAACAATGTAATAGTCATTAAGTTTACTGTGTATGAGTGTTTATTTATCAAGGTTTTAAGTTAAAATACGGGATTATGAATAGTTTAGGTTTGCTATGTTGCAAGGCAGTTTAGTTGCTATCGTTACGCCCATGTTTGAAGATGGGCGTCTGGATATTCCATCGTTGCAGGCATTGATTGATTTTCATGTAGATCAAGGCACCGATGGTATAGTCATCGTCGGCACCACGGGCGAGTCGCCAACGGTGGATTTTGACGAACATTGTTTGCTGATTAAAACTGCGGTCAGTCAGGTCGGTGGACGTGTGCCGGTGATTGCCGGTACGGGGGCTAATTCAACCAAAGAGGCGATTACGCTTACTCAAAAAGCTAAAGAGCTGGGGGTTGATGCCTGCCTGCT
>PHCL01000195.1 GCA_002842195.1 Betaproteobacteria bacterium HGW-Betaproteobacteria-20
GGAAGGATGTTTAAAACAAGTGTTTTTGATTGATTATTTTTTGTATGGATAAACAAAGTGGGATTAACTTTATTGATGCTTTTTGACGCAATTAGTAATCATTGTGGATGACTGGCAAACACTTCGGCGCAATTACCTTGGCAAGGTCCGTGCCATTACCCAGCATTCTACACGCACAGCGCCTGCCTGTTTTAATGTTTTCGCCAGCTCATTCAGACTCGCGCCGGTGGTCATTACGTCATCTACTATTGCAATATTTAGCCCTTGTAAATTTTGCGGGCAACTAAAAACGCCGTGTATATTTTTGATGCGTTCTTTCAGTGGCAGACTGGCTTGTGGTGGCGTGTGTTTGATGCGCGTACAGGCCTTGAAGTCATATTTTATTCGCGTATTTTTGGCAATGATGCGCATCATTTCTAAGGCTTGATTAAAGCCGCGATCCTTCAGGCGGGTACTGTGCATGGGCATGGCTATGATTAAATCTATTTTATGGACTTGATTAAGTGCGGAGTGTTTTTGGTTGAATAATGTTGCGAAGGTGTCAGCCAGGTGCAGCATGTTTCTGTATTTGAACTGCTGTATCAAGCGATCGACTGGAAAGTCGTAGGTGAATAGGCTGTAAGTGGCGTCAAAATATGGCGGTTTATTCAGGCAGCTGCCGCATACCAACCCATTAGACAACAGGCCGCATTGTGGGCATTGCGGCGCGTCGTGCCAAGGCAGGTCATTTAAACAAGCCTCACATAAACCGAGGTCGCCGCCATTATGTGCGGTGCATAGCAAACAATATGGCTTGGCAAATGGCGCCAATAAGTTTGCTGAAAATAGTTGCTTAAATTTTAATCTAATGTTCAAAGTTTGCAGGCTATTTTATTGACAAGGTATAATCTTGGCTGAATTTTATATAAACTAACTTAAATGTTGTCATCAGTCCACGAAAAGCACTAAAAATATAAAACAAGCTAATAGGTAAAAGTTTAACGGAGGACTTATGCTTAAACTTTTTTACAAATCTTTTAGTCTGTGGCGAAATACCCGCTTAGTCCATTTTATGCTTTTATTTTTTCGTGGATAAATGATTTTTGTTAAGTGGATGCCAGTGAATACTCCAGTGACTACGAAGGAATTGCAAATGCTTGAATCTGACACACAAATTGTAATCAATACGGATGGCTTAAAAGCCAATCTTGCTCAATCATGCGAAGCAAACACAGTTAGCCGCTGGAGCGTGGCAGAGATTGTTGCATTATTTGAACTGCCTTTTAGCGATTTAATGTATCGGGCGCAGACGGTGCATAGAGCCAGCTTTGACCCGAATGCAGTGCAGGTGAGCACGCTGTTATCGATTAAAACAGGCGGCTGTTCTGAAGATTGCGGTTATTGCCCGCAAGCGGCGCGCTACCATACTGAAGTTGAAAATGAGCCGTTGATGAAATTGGATGACGTGCTGGCGGCGGCGCAAGAAGCTAAAGATAATGGCGCGAGCCGTTTCTGCATGGGCGCGGCTTGGCGTGGCCCAAAACAGCGCGACCTTGAGCCGGTGTTAAAAATGATTGCTGAAGTAAAAGCCATGGGTTTGGAAACCTGTGCTACTTTGGGCATGCTGAAAGAAGGTCAGGCTGAGCAGTTGAAAGAGGCTGGTCTGGATTATTACAACCATAATCTGGATACTGCACCTGAATTTTACGGTGAAGTGATTACCACGCGTACCTATCAAGATAGACTGGAAACGCTGGACCGTGTACGCAGCGTAGACATTAACGTGTGTAGTGGCGGCATTATTGGTATGGGTGAATCACGCAATCAGCGTGCAGGTTTGCTGGCGCAATTGGCAAATATGGAACGCCCACCTGAAAGCGTGCCGATTAACTTACTCACGCAAGTAGAAGGCACGCCGTTGCACGGTACAGACGAACTGGATCCAATTGAATTTGTGCGTACCATTGCCGCAGCGCGCATTACCATGCCCAATAGCTTTGTGCGCTTATCTGCAGGCCGTCAAAGTATGGGCGAAGGCATACAAGCCATGTGCTTTTTAGCGGGTGCGAATAGTATTTTTTACGGTGAAAAATTGCTGACGACGGCTAATCCGGAAGCGTCGGAAGATCAAAAGTTATTCGCTAAATTGGGCATTAACAAGATTTAGGCACGTCGATAAAAACACCTGTCATTGCGGGCTGGCCCCGCAATGTGCTGAAAAAATAATTAGATTCTGACCTTCGTCAGAGTAATAAATTACCAGAATAATAGATTGATAGTGAGACGCATGCTGGAACACCTAAAGTCAGCGCTGGAAAAAAGAAAAACTGACGGTTTGCTGCGTCAACGTCGTCTATTAGACTCGCCGCAAGCCGAGCATATCGTGGCGAACAGTCAAAAATATCTTTCATTTTGCAGCAATGATTATTTAGGACTGGCCAATCACCCAGCATTGGTTGCCGCCATGCAAAAAGCGGCTGGTGACTCCGGGGTAGGCAGCGGAGCATCTAACTTGATTACGGGGCATCATCGCTACCATGATAATTTAGAAAAGCAACTTGCCAAATTTGTAGGGTTACCGGCCGCGCTATTGTTTTCTACAGGCTACATGGCTAACATCGGTGTGCTAGGCGCGCTGGTGGGGCGTAATGATGCCATTTTTGCCGACAAATTGAATCATGCTTGCTTAAACGATGGCAGTTATTATTCGCTGGCAGAATTTAATCGCTTTGCGCATAACGATGTAGCAGCGCTTGAAAGTTTGCTTAAAGACAGTATTGCAAAACACAAGCTGATTGCGGTAGATGCAGTGTTTAGCATGGATGGCGACCTTGCACCCTTGCCTGAATACCTGGCGCTTTGCGAAAAATATGATGCGTATTTGTACATAGACGATGCACATGGATTTGGTGTATTAGGTGAACATGGTGAAGGTTCGTTGACGCATTTCAACTTGAAATCGCCACGTATTATTGTAATGGCCACTTTGGGTAAAGCGGCAGGCGTTGCCGGTGCTTTTGTGGCAGGCGAGCAAGTGGTGATTGATTATTTAATTCAAACCGCCAAAAGTTATGTGTATTCAACCCCCGCGCCACCGGCGCTTTCAGCCACCTTATCCGCATCGGTGAACCTGATTGAACAGGGGGATGATTTACGTGAGCATTTACGCAGATTAATCGCATATTTTAAAGATAATCTATACTGTAAAAAGTGGCAGTTAATGCCATCAATTACCGCTGTGCAGCCTTTGCTGGTCGGCAGCAATCAAGAAGCTTTAAGTCTAAGTGAATACTTACAGACCTTGGGTATTTTGGTGCCGGCCATACGTCCACCCACCGTACCGGTAGATACGGCCAGGTTGCGTATTTCATTATCTGCCGCACATACTTTAGACGATATTAAAGCGTTGATTGCCGCAATTCATCAGGCAGAGCAAGTGCTATGAATATCACCCCAGCCAATATTTACATTGAATCTACAGGCACCGGACCTAACCTGGTGTTGTTGCATGGATGGGCGATGAATGGTGCGGTATGGCAGCCGCTGGTTAAAGATTTAGCCAGGCATTTTACCTTGCATATTGTCGATATCACCGGTATGGGTTTA
>PHCL01000196.1 GCA_002842195.1 Betaproteobacteria bacterium HGW-Betaproteobacteria-20
CGTTTAATTTTTTGCGGTAATTGATTTAACCAACCCATTTTATTCCCCTTATCAATCTTATGTGCCTGTACAAAAACTTTCCAAAAAGCTGCGCCGACACAAACAATAGTTTAATGCGGTTAATAAAGCACAGTATAACTGGCAAGCTTCAGTGTAAGCACCTATGCAGCATCTACTGCTGTTTTTAATTCAGTCATTAATGTAGCAACATTACTGAACAAGTTATCGTCGTTCGAAGCTTCTATTGTTAATACCATGCGACTACCTACCACAACTGCATCAGCAATCGCTGCGGTTGCTTTGGCAGTTACGGCATCACGCACACCAAAACCTACGCCTACAGGTAAATTCGTTTGTTGACGAATTGAAGCAACCCGCTCTGATACTTCTGCAATATCTAAATTAGCTGCGCCAGTCACACCTTTAAGAGACACGTAATACACGAAACCACTGGCTTGTTTCACTATCAAATCCACCCGTTTTGGTTCTGTAGTTGGCGACAATAAAAATACCGGGTCAATATCGCGTGCGCGTAATTCCTTAACAAAATCACCACATTCTTCTGGCGGATAGTCCACGGTGATGACACCATCCACATCAGCCGCTTTTGCACGGTCTGCAAATGCAATATTACCGACAGCTTCAATCGGGTTTGCATAACCCATCAGAATAATGGGTGTAACTTGGTTGGTTAAACGAAACTCTTTCACCATTGCAAGCACTGCTGTCAAGCCCACTTTATGCGCCAATGCACGTTCACTGGCACGCTGAATCACCGGGCCATCGGCCATAGGGTCAGAAAACGGCACACCAAGCTCTATCATATCAGCACCATGTTTAACCAAAGTGTGCAATAACTTTACGGTATGTTTAGGGTGTGGATCGCCCGCTGTAATATACGGGATTAACGCGGTTTTGCCTTGTTGCTTAAGTGTTGCAAATACAGATTGAATACGTGACATGAAAAATACTTTTTAGAAAGTTGCGGTTACAGGGTTATGTTGGCTAGCTTGGCTACAGTATTGATATCTTTATCGCCACGACCCGATAAATTCACCAAAATAATTTCATCTTTACGCATGTTTCTAGCCATTTTTTCAGCATGTGCCAAAGCGTGGCTAGATTCCAGCGCAGGAATAATGCCCTCAGTGCGGCACAAACTATGGAAAGCCGCCATTGCCTCGTCATCAGTAATCGCCACATACTCAGCACGTTTAATATCTTTTAGCCAAGCATGTTCTGGCCCTACGCCTGGGTAATCCAACCCTGCTGAAATTGAATGTGTTTCAATAATATTGCCATCGACATCCTGCATCAAATAAGTGCGATTACCATGCAACACGCCGATCGGGCTATTTGCTGTCAATGGTGCGGCATGCCTACCAGTTTCCAATCCAAGACCTGCAGCTTCAACACCTATAAGGCGCACATTTGGCACGTCTATGTATGGATAAAAAATACCCATCGCATTTGAACCGCCACCAACACAAGCCACAATCGCATCAGGCTGGCGACCGACCATTTCAATCATTTGTTGTTTAGCTTCAACGCCAATCACAGACTGAAAGTCACGCACCATCATTGGATATGGATGTGGGCCAGCTACAGTGCCGATAATATAAAAAGTAGTTTCAATATTCGTTACCCAATCGCGCATCGCTTCATTGAGCGCATCTTTGAGAGTTTTAGAACCACTTTCTACCGGAACAACCGTTGCACCCAACAGCTTCATTCTAAACACATTGGGTGCCTGGCGCTTCACATCCTCACTGCCCATATAAACGACGCATTCCAAACCTAGTCGTGCGGCAATCGTAGCGGTTGCCACGCCATGCTGACCAGCGCCAGTTTCAGCAATTACGCGCGGCTTTCCCATGCGTTTGGCCAGTAATGCCTGGCCTATTGTATTATTGACTTTGTGTGCACCGGTATGATTTAAGTCTTCGCGCTTCAAATAGATTTGCGCGCCACCGACATTATTCGACCAACGCTCAGCATGATAAATCGGGCTTGGGCGGCCTACAAAATGCTTTAAATCATAAGCATATTCAGCTAGAAATTCTGGATCGTGACGATATTTTTCATACATTACTCGCAGTTCGTCAAGCGCCTCCACCAAGGTTTCGGCTACAAACGTACCACCAAATCTTCCAAAATGCCCGTGTGCATCCGGCATGTCATATAACTGCATTATTTACTCTCCGCATTCGTTCTTTGTGCTTTTTAACTAAATTTTACTGAATTATTTTGCATAGTCAGCTTAATTGGAATGCTCGACTTATTTCAAATAAACTTGCTGCATAAATGCAGCGATTTTCGTGGTGTCTTTAATGCCTTTTGCAATCTCTACGCCACCACTTACATCCACCGCGTAAGGTTGCACTTGCTTAATCGCCTGCGCTACATTATCCACATTTAAACCACCCGCCAATATCACGCGGATTCCTTGAGTTTGCCGAAAGGTTGCGGGAATTAAATTCCAGTCAAAAACATGCCCGGTGCCTCCAGCAACCCCTTCAGTATAGGTGTCCAACAACAAGGCTTTAGCTGACGAAAATGCTTCTGCACATTGTACCAAATTTGTGTCTGTCTGAACGCGAATTGCCTTGATAAAAGGCATGTCATACTGCATACATTCTTCAGGCGATTCATCGCCATGAAACTGCAAAATATTTAGTTTAACTTTTGAAATTATCTCTTGGATATAACTGGTTTCGGCATTCACAAACAAGCCTACCACCGTAACAAATGCCGGAATTTGATTAACAATTTCTATCGCCTGATTAATGCTCACGTTACGTGGACTTGGCGCATAAAACACCAAACCAATCGCGTCGGCACCCAGCGCTACCGCTGTTAGGGCATCTTCTACACGCGTAATACCACAAATTTTTACTCTGGTTCTCAAGGTTATCCTAAACGCATAATATTCAGCCGCTATTGTAACTTAAACGAGTATCTGTAAGCCCGTTTGACAATTCGGCAAGCCCCATTTTTCATCATAAGTAACACCCGTTAGATATAAACCATTAGGTGAAAAAGTCGGCGGTGACAAAGTGCGATTACGTTTATCTAGTAACACTTTGATATATTCAGGCGGATATGTGCCTTTACCTACATAAACCAAAGCACCTATCATATTGCGCACCTGATGCTGCAAGAAAGCATTTGCAGAAAAATCAAACCTGAAGTATTGCCCAAATTTGTTAACTTCTGCCCGGTGCAAGCGCCTAATTGGTGAGCTTGCCTGACATTCAGACGCACGAAATGCGCTAAAGTCATGTTCACCAACCAGGTAACTGGCGCCTTCACGCATCACTGCAAAATCTAAAGGTAGATGAAACCAGCCTGCTTTACTTGCCATCAAGGCAGGTGATACTGGCGCATTGTATAGTAAATACTGGTAACTGCGTTCACGCGCTGAGAACCTTGCATGAAAATCATCATTTACTTCATACGCCCATTCTACCCGTATCGTTTCTGGCAAATAAGCATTAACACCACGCACCCAGGCCGTCATTGGACGGTTACTTTTGGTCTCAAAATGTACCACTTGACTAAGTTCGTG
>PHCL01000197.1 GCA_002842195.1 Betaproteobacteria bacterium HGW-Betaproteobacteria-20
TGGGTTTTTTGTGCGACAAACTGCACGCTGGCCAGCCAGTTCATGGAAGCGATATTGCTGGTATGCGCTGCCACTGCATCAAGTGTTACAAAACCTTTTTCACCGGCATAAAACATAACTTTACCTGATAACTTCTGTGCAGCAAGCTGGGCAATTTGCATCACGCCAGCACTTCTGTTTGGGAAAATATCGGCGAGTTCGCCGGTCATCGTTACAAATTGGGCAGAAACATGCGCGTTTATATTAAATTCGCTTAATACTGTATCTATCGCTGCATCCAACTCGTGCAGGCCGCGCCATAATGGGCAATACACTTGGCGCACAGTCAGCACTTTACCGGTTGCATCCAACCGCACGGCTTTTAGGTGCGCGCCGCCAATATCCCAGCCAATAGGTTTATTCACAGTTTAATCTCAATCATATTTTTCTGTAAAACCGGCATTTTGAAATTTGGCTGTAATATACAATCCAGGATAATTCTTGCAGGATTGTGGCCTATGGCTTCACGCAAACCGGCATAACTGCTGGTTAAGCGCGGGTTAATGTCTATGACAAAAATCCTGTCACTTTCTGGTTCTACAATCACATCTACACCGATGTAACCAAGCGCATCCGGAAGCATTTTGGCGACTTTTCTAGCGAGTGTTTCAAAGCGTTGCCAGTAAGCCTGCATGCCATTAACGCTAATGCCGGTGAGTTTAAACTGACTATCGTCATATTGTATATGTTGTTGATTACAGCTTAATAGCCAGCCTTTGCCATCTCGGCAAATCATGGCAAAACTCGCCGTAATCCCCTGCTGAAAAGGCTGTGCCAGGTAGCGCAGATATTGCTCATCTTGCTTGAGCCAGTCACGTAAATCCGCTAGCGAATCAAATACTCGAATGCCATCACAACCTGCACCGTCTTCAGGTTTGGCGACCCATTTAGTCACATTTAGGCCTGACATCGCATCAAGAAACGCTTGTTGCATTAAATCCTCACCGCCAAACACTGGCAAGGTATGGATATCAGCCGCTTGTAGCGCCTCAAAACTCAGCGTTTTACTGGTCGCTACCAAGCTTGCATCATAGCCACAGCCCAGGAAAATCGCACCATCTTCATCATCTTCAGCAGCCAGACAAAGTGCTGTTAACTCAAGCAAAATGCCGTCGGTTTCGGGTGCAATGATCCAAACCAGATCTGCCTGTTTGAGTGCTTTTTTAAACACTTTTAAAAAATCACCTGTTGCTACTGCCATCGTATTTTTGGCATAGACTGAAGGCTGCAGCCGTGCATCATGCATCGTGATAAGTTGATATTGATTCAGCTCACTTAAATCGCACAACAAAGCGTCACGCATCAGCGCGCCTTCTTTTGCCAGCGTGTCTGGCAATGGCTCTGCACCCAAACCGCCAGCAGTGATAAACTCACAGACTAATAATTTTTCTAATTTCATCAGTTTTTTTCTTAAAGTCTTTGAGTTTTATGATGCAAATAATTCCGGTAATTGATTTATTAAATGGCGTGGTGGTACATGCCAAAAAGGGCCAACGGCAGCATTATCAGCCTATACAATCGCAACTTAATGCTACCAGCGAGCCAGTTACCATTGTAGCCGCGCTATTGGCTCTTTACCCATTTACGCAATTATATATCGCCGACTTAAATGCCATTCAAAAAACGGCGGGGACTTATAAGGCTAATTATAAAATCATTGAATCCATTACGCAGCATTACCCTGCACTAACACTCTGGCTGGACGCTGGCGTTAGCAATAACGCTGAACTGAACATCTGGCAAAAACTAAATGTTCGCTTGGTCATAGGCAGTGAGAATTTTGCACACATAGACCATTATTCAGCTTTAAAACCGTTTAAGGAAAACTTTATATTATCGCTGGACTTCATGCTGCATGGCTATCAGGGACCAGTTGAATTACTCACAAACACAGCGTACTGGCCGCAAGATGTAATTGTGATGACATTAGCAAATGTAGGTGCGAATCAAGGTGTTAATACAACATTATTGACAGAAATACTAGCCCGCGCGAAGGGTTTTAATGTCCATGCTGCTGGCGGAATTAGAGATCAAAAGGACTTGGCGATGCTAAATGAACTGGGCGTGCATGGTGCTTTGATTGCAACGGCTTTACATCAAAAACAAATCTCAGCTGAACAGCTTGAAAAGTTTTCAGCTTAAAAATAAATCACGGAAATAAACGATAAAAATCCAGCAGAAATCTACGGGAAGAAAACACTGCTCTGTGAGGCGCTACCAGCTTGGCTGTCAGAGCTGTGATACCGAAGGCATGTTAAACCCAAGTGATATTTGACGGTAATTAAGTCATTACAGGATAGTGCAATTAGGATTTGCCCTCTGATTAATTACCGGGCAATCAACCGTTGGGGCAGTCTCAATTGACTCCAACCCCAACGATTTCACAAGCATTTACTCCAGGTTGGCGTGAATTGCACGCATACCTTCTTCAGTTAGCCCTTTTGCTGCAATAATGTCAGCAATCGCCGCTTCTAAAAATATCAGTGTTGAAAGTTCGAATTGGCTACCCATTGGCATACCTTTTGTAAGTGGGAAGCTATTGTCGTTACCAATTTGCACGGTTAAATCTGCTACATCAGCCATCGCTGATTTCGCTTTCATAGAAACTACCGCTAATTTCGCGCCAACGGATTTAGCTTTTTTAACGAATGGTAATAAAGTCTCTGTACCGCCTGAGCCTGAAACCAGGATTAACAAATCGCCCGCTTTAATCGCTGGAGTGACGACTTCGCCCACCATGCTAACGTTGTAGCCAGCATGCACTAAACGCATGGCAAAAAAGCGTGAAACTAACAGTGAGCGACCTGCACCACCAATAAAAATCCGCCCTGCTTCATCGACCAGTTTTAATAATTTAGCAGTATTGCTATTGTCTGTTTCTGACAAAATTGTGGTTAATCTATCCAAAATTAGTTTCTGATGACTCATGATATTTTCCTTAATTGTTCAAATTTACTAGGGCAAAAGTGCTGTATTAAAAAAAATCCTGACTCATTGCTGAATCAGGATTTTTTGTACTCATTTCAATAATTACTTATTGAACTTGGTTAATTAAAACCAATGCTTAAATTAAGCGTGAGCAATAGCTGTGATTTCAGCAGCAGCAGCAGCTGGATCAGTAGCGCCGTAGATTGCAGCACCAGCTACAATGATTGATGCGCCAGCATCACGTACTTGTGCAGCTGTAGCAGCCTTAACGCCACCAGCAACTGAAATTTCAGCACCAGTGTTTAAACCAGCAACCAAAGCTAAGTCAGCAAATGGTGTTTGGCCAGCAGCTTGTTGATCCAAACCAGTGTGAACGCCAATGATGTGCGCACCAGCAGCAACAACTTCTTTAGTACGAGCAGCTTTATCAGCAACGTTGATCAAGTCAACTTGTGCTTTTTTGCCGTATTTGTTAGCAACATCAATTACGCCTTTGATTGTACCGATATCAGCACAACCAAGCACTGTACAGATATCTGCACCAGCTTTGTAGAATGGCTCAGCTTCGTAGAAACCGGCATCCATTGTTTTT